>CALGEM010000277.1 GCA_937881505.1 uncultured euryarchaeote | reverse complement strand
GAGCCATGTTGGTCCCGAACATCTCCTGGATGGTGGCCATCAAGGAGGCGTAAATGGGGTCGGTGTCGCGCTGAGTGGCGCGGTCCTTTCGTGCCAAGTCGCGGTACTTGCGAATGGTAGCTTTGTCCAATCGGTTACCGTGGGCGTCAAATTGCTCGCCCCAGGCATTCATCCTGCCACCGTGTTTTGCACCTGCAACTTCAGCGCCATGGTTCACGGCCTCATTGTGGCGATTCTCACCCAGAGAGCTGCCGCTGTTGGTATCAGCATCGGTCAGCACGTTCTCATAGACCACGCCACAGTTTTGGCACACGGCTTCAGCGCGGGCGGTGTCAATCTCAAGTTTTCCACAACATTCATCACATTTTTCTTTCATATTTTTGCCTCCATCTTATCTTAGACTCCACCCTATATTAATGCTACGATTTAATTTCCCACTATCAAGCATCATGTTATACTCAATCCGGTCAATTTCACGCATCATTGTTCATCGGGCTAATCTAAGAACAATTCATGATATGTCGCATTACCTATATAAACTTATTGGTAAAACCCCCCCGACTCCGGCGAATGCAACCCACATAAAGCGACCACACTGGCCGCCCCGCAAAGGAGGAATGAATCATCGGAACCACCCTATTTGAACCCCACGCCATTTCCAGCCAGTTGAACCAGATTCCTTGCACCGCATCTTGAAATAGGCTCGGGTCTGTTCTCTGAGACAGGCTGGTTTTCATGGATTCAACCATCGCAGTGACCTCAGAATACGTCCCATCGGGGGAAGGCCTTCCTCCGTGGCTGTTCCAGGCGTTGTGTGAACCGTCTCAACACGCACCGATGATGATCCTTCATCCCACTGAACTCCACCGACAACGCACCCTCGAACGCCTTCACCAAGCCGGTGTTTCCGTGGCCCCTCAATACCACTTGACCCTCAACAGCCTCATCCGTCTCCTCCATGTTGACCTCCGTCTGCCTGTGCTCCTCGACGATGAAGCCAGCACCTTCATGGCGCTGCACGGGCGATGCGTTGAGGCCGCCGAAGCGACGGCCTTACCCTTCCTTTACACTCCGGGAGTGGGTGCGTGGACGCTGACCAAAACACGCCGCCTCCAGCGCTTGCACGGTGAACTCATGCAGTTGCGCAACCCGTTCAAATGGGAAGGTGACCCGGGGGCAGCGGTGTTCCACGACCTCTGTTTAGAGGTTGAGAAAGCGGCCGGTGGAACCCTTCCTGTGCTCATCACGATGCATGTGCTTGAAGCCCTGAGGCAGGCCCCCGAACCTCCGTTTCACCTCAGCGACATCGCTGGGATGGTGGTGCTTGACATGGCGCCCGACTTCACCGAAATTGAGCAGGACCTGCTTCTGGCCATCGCCCAGTTTTGTCCCGTTCACCAACTGCTCAACCCGGGCTCGTTCCGATTAGGATTTCACGGCGCATACCTCGTGGATGAACCGCCGTGCACGGCTGAAACGCTGCCAGATTGGATTCCACCTCATGAACCGTGGACACCAGAAGGAGATGAATGGCAAACCGATGTTGGACTGCGGCACACGACCGAAATCACCCGTTTGACCCTTGACGAACGTTCCCAGGCCATGGACGCAGCACTGACCCTCATTCAGGCCTACAAAGCAGAACACGACGGCGAGGTTTTGGTGGTTGACGCCTCAGCCCGGGACCGTTCCCTCGAATGGTCCACTGCCCTTTCCAGCATCGGCATGACGTGGCACCCAGGTTCCTCGGCCATGAACCAACAACCCCTGCACCACGCAGTGGTGCGTGCTGCCTCCTTGGCGCAAGGCATGAGCTCGTGGTCCCTTTCTTCGCTTCGCAGCGTTTTCTTTTCAGCAACGATTCCTCTGCTTGACGATGCCTTTCCTGGGCTCAATCACCCCACGGAGGGCGTTTGGCGCCCCCGTCCAGATGCTGTTGTGCTCGAGGAAATCGCAAGAAATTTCCACGTTCTTGGCGGCCCCGGCGCCATCGCTCGTTGGCTCGGTGTGCTTTCATCCGCTGAACCTTCCTTCGCCGAGCGAAGGCCGGAGGAGAAAGCCCGTGCCCTCGAAGAAACGCAATGGTGGCTTGCCTGTTTATTGCACACATGGGCTCCGTTGCTTTCTCCTGAAGACCGGCATCTGCTCAAGCACACCGTCGTGGGGTGCACCTCAGGCGCGACCCTTCCTCTGCCCGCTTCTCCATCATCGGGTATGGGCTGGCTCTCATGGTTTGTCTCCACCGTCGATGTGGGCGCTCTGTCTCATCGTCGTGCACCTTTTGATGCAGGCGTGGGGGCCCTTCAGGGACTTATTGAAGCCATGAACGGCATCAAACATCAACTCCAATCCATGGGATTGCCCTTTGATGACGATGGCTCAGCCTTCGTTGATTTGCTCGAACACATCGGTGCCACAGCAAACATCACGCACCAATCGTCCCGCACCAATCGTCTTCACGTCGTTTCACCCGAAGACGCCCTTGGGTGCACGGCCGACCTGATTCTCCTGGTGGGCGTTGATGTTGATGCCTGGTCAATGAAGTCGGCCACCGTCCCGTGGTTGGATGCACCGTCTCGCCTTGAACTGGGCTTGTTCCAAACCGACCGTGCTGTGCGCCGAGGTCGCCATCATCTTCGCCATCTTTTGAACGCAGGTCGCCACCTCGTTGTGTTTGATTCCTCGCCCGAAGAGGGTGGTGGGCCCAGTGCTCCGCTCGCTGAATGGCTGAGCGACCAGCAACGAAGCAAGGCCTGGGACGGTATGCGTGCGCCGCCAAGTTTTCTCCCACCGGCCATGTACGAAGGGGGTGAGGACTTGCGAAGTTTTGTTTGGGTGCCGAGGGAAGAGGGCCATGGCAGTTGGCTCACGCCCGTCGTCTATGCATCGGTTGAAACGGAGAATGGCACCCATCACGTTCGCCAAGGCTTCAGCGGACGAAACCGGCGCCAACAATTGGGTTCGGACCTTCAGGCAGGTCTCCAAGGCCTTGAAATCCTCAACCATCCGACAGCCGTCCTTCACGCCTTTGAAGGCGCAGTTCAAGCCGACCGACGCCGTCGTCAACCGCTCGCAAAACGCATTGGCGAAGGTGAGACGTTCGCGTGGGAGCGCCGAGAAGATCTCCTCAGTGTGGACGCCGTAACCCTACGGCCCACCCCGGCGTCCTTGAAGGTTCAGAGCGTAGTGGCTGGTGTCTTCCCTCACCTCGGGTACCGAGGTGAGAAATCTGTATCCCTGAGTGTTGACCCACGCCCCCTTCCGCTTTATTCCGCCACAGGTACGGGCTTGGACCATCGATTTGGTCAACTTGAAACAGCGGTGGAACGCGATGTTTGGTCGCCCAGTCGCCTCGAAGGTTGGCTCAAATGTCCGCGACAGGCCTGGATGAGGCAAACACTTGGTGCGGATGACGACGAAGGGGGGGTCAGCGAAGACGTGGACGCGAGGGTGCGAGGACAAATCGTCCACGATGCTGAGGCTGCGTTGTTGCAAGGACATGGCGTGCCCCTTGGCGAGGAAGTATCGGGTGAGCCAAAGGCCTTGCATGCAGGCCCCATGGGCAAAGGAAGAGCCGGATGGGACACGATTCTCGCCTTTTTGGAGGAAAAGGTGCATTGGTTGGGCCGACAGAACGCCGTCTCAGTTCACCGAACAAAAGACCTCATCGACGCCACAACCGAGGCGTGGCAAGCCCACAAAGAAGGCGAACTTGAACTCCCCCAAGAGGGACGACTTGCTCGTCTTTTGGAGGCTGACCTTTCCCTGAAGCACGCGGCACCGGTGGCGGTTGAATGGTCACCGACCACCGAAACTGAACGATCGGTGTTGCTCGACACCGACCCCGGTGAGGAGGCATCGGGCTTCCGTCTCTTTGGTTATGCAGACCGAGTGGATGTGTTGGTGCTGCCGGCCACGATACGGGAAGCACTGACTGATACCGGTGTTCTTTCAGATGCGAGCCACGACACCCCGTTCCCACTTCACGGTCAACCCCGTCCAGCGCAACGTTTGGTTGTTATACGGGACCTCAAAACCGTGGCGGGGCCAAAGCAAGAAAACGTGGGTATGCGCCACATGCGGTGCTTGTTCGAAGATCTTCAACTGGCGCTCTATGCAAGGGCCTGGGAACTGCTTCACCCCAACGACCGCGTCGTGGGTGTGGGTGCGAGTGAGGTGGGTGAATTCACCAAACACCACGTCGAACTCGACGCCGACCTGCTGCCGTACGCAGAGCATCTTGAGCTTGGCGACATCAGCGGTGTGTTCGAGAATCACTTCCCAGCAGAGACCCGGACGGGTGAGACGACCACCCCGTTCCGCCGATGGATGGCCGAGCGTTTGGCCGTGGCCCAGCGTGCCGTTGATACCGCCGCACAGGGCCATGTGAATCCAACACCGGGTGCTCACTGCAAATACTGTTCAATCGCTCATTCCTGTGCGGTGTCCGATTACTCAGGAGGTGACTTCTGATGATTGAATTCAACAACAGCCAACGCCTGGGTTTGGACCTCGACCGCCACATCGCTTTGGATGCGGGTGCAGGCACCGGCAAAACCACGGTCATGGCCGAACGTTATGTTCAGCACCTCATCGCTTCCGAGCAACGTGCGACCCATGTGACACCTTGCGGTCCGCGCACACCGCTTTCAGGCCACGGTTCGCTGCGAGCACCGAAACGCGAGCGGACCTCAATGGAGGCGTGGCCCGGCCTTCTTCCCTCGGAAACCGTCGCCATCACCTTCACGCGGAAATCGGCTGCTGAACTCAAAGGTCGCATTCGCCATCGGCTTTCGCTTTCACGTGCTCTTCCACCAGACGAGGACGATGTCGACGGCGTGTTTGACCCTCGCCTGCGAAACGAAGGCGACGTTGAAATGTTGCTTTCCGGCCTTGATGAAGCGCCTATTTCCACCATTGACGCCTTCCTGAGTCAGTTGGTTCAGCCCTATATCGACCTCGTCGCCCTCTACCCTTCCAACCAACAGGTCTCCGAGGAACGAAAACCGTTGATGGTTCAAGATACACTCCACGCTGTGTGGCGTATTCGCTCGGTGGAAGACGCTCGAGAGGCGGGGGTGCTCAATCATCACCAAGCCTTCCTCGATGCTCGAAACCGATTGGTGGCTCGCTTGGGTGGGCAGGACCAAGCCGAGGTTGTGCTGGGTGGTCTCCTTGACCGCTCACTCTTCGTTGAACAATCCCATCGGTCGATGATTCAGCGAGCCGAAGCCATGGGATTGGACTGGAACGGCCGAGGCCCGGCTCCGATTGATGTCTTGCTCAACACCATCGCTGAACCTGTTGAAGGCTTGCTGTCTGAATTCATAGTCCAATTCCATCAGCACCTGAACGCTTGGGTGCAACATTTCCTGATGTACCGAACGCAGTGCGTTGAACCCGCGGAGGCGGAGACAACCCTCACCCGTTTCAACCACCTCACACGACTTACCACCAACGCTCTACCGGCCCAACCTGGCGAACAATTGGCATGGTTTTGGAAGGCCTTGCTCGGTATCGCCACCGCTTCGAGTTTGGTCAAACCGGCATGCACGTTCTTCCCGAGGGATTTGCTGCCGAGCGGTGATGGATGGCCCTCCGGATTGTTGTCAAAATCACGCGCCAAAGGCATTGGAAAGGACGAGAAAGCAGCGCTTTACGCCGGGGCGCTCGACCACATTTCGGAACTGAGGCGCTTGTTGAATTCAGCCGACGGGAAACTGATTCGCCTCTTGGCCCGCTCAGCCTTCCTGCTCAACCCCGGTGACGGCTTCGATGGCATGCCCCTTGAGAGCGCCCTACGATTGGACCCACTGGACGACCCGCTGCCCGCTGAGCCAAGCGAACGAGGCATGTACGTCTCGGCCACCCTCCAGACTCAGGTGCTGAGCGACCTTCTGGTGATTCACACGGCCTGCAGTCAAATTCTCGCCCGGCGAAAATCCCTCGATAACATGCACGATTTCGATGACATGCAACGCTTTGCAGCCGACCTTTTGCTGGCTCGCTGTCCGGACATTTGTCGTCATCGATACCCACCCGAGGTCATTGATGCGCTCGACGCGCTGGGCGATGAACCCTGGAGTGACGCCCATATTTCGCGTGCACTGACCTTGCTGAACGACCGACCGGCTTTGCAGGAAGACCTCCACCGGCGATTCTCCATTCTGGGCGAGCTCCGCCGTCAATACCGAGCCTTCATCATCGATGAGTACCAAGACACGAACCCCTCACATTACCGCCTTCTCGCTCGACTTTGGGGGCGCCGTCGCCACCACCCAGATGACCCATCAAGACCCCTCGGTGCATGGGACCCAACCGTGTGCATTGTCGGCGATATGAAACAGAGCATCTACCGATTCCGTCAAGCGGAAGTTTCCGTCATGCGCCGGGCCGTCGAGGCCATTCGCCAATTCAACGTCGACGAAGCCAACGAGCCCCGACTCAACCACCTTCGCGAACCCGGGTGCGGACGCGACCCCCGGCCTGTCGGCGGGGGCGGTGAAACCGGCTCGTTTTCCAACGAACACACCGGTGAAGTCTCAGCCCCTCACACCTTTGTTTCGTTCGCGGACGAAGATCAAGATGACCAGCCCGCTATCACCGGTCAACGCCTGCTGCGGCGTACCGAGGGGCACGTCGATTTGACCTCGAATCACCGGACACGGCACAATTTGATGGAGACGATGAACGATATCTTCGATGAGGTGTTTGACCCGAGATACCACGACCTTCCCGGGGATTGGCACGCTGAAGCCCAGCGACTTCGACCTGCGAGGAACACCACCGCTTCGGGAGGGTTGGAGTGGCTCCTTCCCGTTCCCGGAGCGATTGGTGAAGTTCCTCGGGACCTTGATGTTGCGGTGAACACCTTCCAGGACCCATCAGCTTCCGTCGTTCATTTGGAACATGAACTTCTCGCCGACCGGCTCCACTCCCTCCTGCATCAAACGCCCACGAGGGTCTGGGATAGCCAAACTTTGCAGTGGGTAGAGGTGGTGGAAGAGGAAGGCCCACCCGTTCGTCCTCAAGACATCATGATTCTCATCAATTCTCGAAAGCACCTTCCCGACCTCGTCGAGCGCTTACGCGCCCGAAACATTCCGGTGATGGCCGATCGGCAAGGGCTTCTCTTGATGCAACCCGTCGTCCAGCCCTTGATGGCCGTATTGGCGCTGATGGCCCGTCCCGCCTCGAGGAGAGCCGGCGTTGAACTTGCTCGCTCCCCTGTTGTTGGCATGACCGAGCAACAGGTGCACGAGGCGATGGTGTCCTTGGAGGAGGGTGGCGAGGTGTTGGCTCACCTCTTGGAACACGCTCCAACCGAGCGCGTTGCTGCCCTTCTGTTCCGTCTTCGCCAACTCATTCAGTGGGGCGCTGTCTACGATGCCTTCGACCTTCTGCTGGATGAGTCGGACCTTCTGGTCGCCTATCCGGAGGATGCTCAACGGCAGTTCGCCGAGGCTTGGTTGACCATTGTGCACTCGATTGGCAACGATTCTGGCCACGATGCTGCGGCCATGTACCGACGCATGATGGCGGTGAGGGAGTTGGGCAACCAAGGCCCACAGGCCATCACGCACCCCACCGCTTCCGCCGTGCAAATCATGACCATTCACGGCTCAAAAGGCCTCCAAGCCCCTGTCGTGGTGGTCACGGGCTTGTTCTCCGCTGGCAAAGCCGATGCAAGCATGTCCGTGCAAGACAACATTTTGGTCACGCCCCAAGTGCTTGCGGGACGAATTCAGCCTTGGCGAGCCAAGGACCGACCGCACGATGGCTTGTGGGCGTTCACCGCAGAGATGAACAAAGCTCAGGACAAAGCGGAATTGCGTCGCAAATTCTACGTTGCCCTGACTCGGGTGAAGGATCGCCTCATCTTGACGGGTTCACCCGGCAACAAGTCAACCTTTGACCAAGCATCAGGGCTGCTTTCCGTTCGCTTCGCACCCGACCCACGAACCATGGGGCGCATGTTGGTGGAGGGCCTCAGGCGTGCCTCATGGCGAACCGACACCGCAGCACCTTGGCTTTCTCAAGACGAAGCAGACCAAGGTGCGCTGCCCTTGTTCAACCCTCTCAAAACCGAGACACCGTTGAACCCGGTTCAGATGTTGACGGCCATGCCACTTGGAGAAAACGGCCTACCAGGTCTTCGTCTGTACCACCATCCCGATTGTTTTGTCACCACCACCACCCAGTCCGCTCAAGCACGAGCGAAGGCCATGGCTCTTCATCTAGAGGGCCTTTCATCGGTGGAATCGCCCCCTGCCTCCCCGCTTTTGCTCGAAGAGAACATCAAGGGCGCAGCCCATCACCTCGATGCGACATTCTCATGCGAGCGAAAGTATTGGCTTGAGCACGTCAAAGGATGGCCAACGGAACCCTTCCGCTTGCCCAACACCGCTTCAGAACCGCCCACGCCGAGTGCATGGCCGGAACCGACAACCTTCGGTTTGATGATGCATCGTGTCCTTGAGATAGGGCTCAGAAACCCATGCCAATTCGGTGAGAAAACACCTGCTCTTGATTCCTCGTGGCGACACGAGAGCGATACCGACCTTGCCTCCATGCAAACCATCGCTCGGGTGATGAACGAGTTTGGCTACGGCCTTGAACAGGAAACTGGCACTCGAGAGGCTGCTTGGCGAGACCGGCTGCTGCTGTTGAGTTCGTTTGTTGACGAGGGTTTGCTCGGACGATGGGTCCAAGGTGAAGCCTTGAACGGTTGGAGGGTTGAAGCCGTTCGAACCGAATTGCCGTTCTACCACCGAGAGGTGTTGACAACGAGCGATTCGGGTGATGGTGGCGTGAGCGCCTATGCGCAGCGAAACGGTGCTGCCGTGCACAAGGTGAACATGGATTTCAACGGACGTGCCGACCTGGTGCTGGCCTTGATGGACGAGCATGGACAGGGGGCGCTTCAGGTTGTTGACCTGAAAACCCGTGGTTGCCTTGGGGCCTTCAATCAAGATGACCATGCGAAAGGCCATCCGCTTCAAGCGATACCTGCCAGTGAAATCATCTCCGTCCCGCAAAGCGATGAAGAGGCCGAGATTCTTCACGAGCATCGTTTGCAATTGGCTTTGTATTCCATGGCGCTTGAGGCCGTTGAAGCCAGGAAACCCGCATCCGAACAGCGACGAATTCTCCCGCCTGCTCTTCTTCTCGGGGCGAACGGCCGCATGGTGCAGTTATCCCAAGGCGCCTTTGACCAAGCGAAGAGCGACCTTCGAGCCCACCTTGATTGGCGGGCATCCGTTCATCTCAATCCCCACATGGAGGAACCACCTCGTCTTGCAAGCGGTGCGGTGACCTGCCGTCAATGCCCGTTCTACCGGGGCGATTTGCGTCGGTGCGGGCCGCAAGGTGAGCCGCTGGGCTTCACGCACTTGATGGACGACGAGCCGTGAGCACGAGCGTTCCACTCCACCCTTCTTTGGCGCCAACCTGGTCGGTTTCAACCTCGACGAATCCAGCGTCTCGGAGGCCTTCGCACCACTGCTCAATAGAGAGCAGGGCCATGTGAACATTCAGTGAAGGCCCCCAATCATGACTGGAGGGATTCTCGAGGTAGTGGTCAACGCCGATGACGATTTTTCCACCTGGTTTCATCCACGTGTCGTGAATAGTTTTCAGGAACATCAGCGGTTCTGCGAGGTAGTACAGGCATTCCATGGTGTGAATCAGGTCCACGGGCTCGCTTGGTGCCCAATCGGGGAGCATGGCTTCGACGTAATCGCCGTTCGGGTCCACGTCCAGAGCTTTGGCGATCATCGAAGGAGCCCCGTCAACACCGGTAGCGTGCGTGCACAGTGGATGGTTGCTCAAACGACGGACCACCCAACCGTTTCCACAGCCGATATCCAAAGCCGTAAACGCTGTTTCCCGACCTTCAAGGAGCCGCTCAAGCATGATGTTGACACTGGCCGTGTGGCCTTTTTCCATGCCCTCATCTCGTCCTTTGTCCGCCCACTCGCTGAACAGGTCGGTTGCGCTACGGAGTCCCATGGCCGCTGTGGTTTCACGGCGTTCAATGAAGATGTTCATGGCGAAAGGAACATGCAGGCGCTCGCCTTGGGAAGGTCCATGCTCGACACGACCACCACGCTGGCTGATGTCCTCTACCCTCCGATCGAACCTCACACGGAAGGCATGCTGCAAGTATCTCCCCTCCACACCATCGCTTGGGAACAAAGCGGAAACCCCGACGGCCTTCCCGTGGTGGTCATTCACGGTGGGCCTGGTGGTGGAGGCCAACCTTCCTATCGCCAGTACTTCGACCCAACGGCCTTCAACATCGTGCAGTTTGACCAGCGAGGTTGCGGAAAGTCAACGCCCTATGCTGAACTTGACGACAACAACACGCACGCTTCGGTTTCGGATATTGAAGCCCTTCGTGAACACCTGGGTATCGAATCTTGGCATGTGTTTGGCGGTTCGTGGGGCTCAACCCTCGCACTGATTTACGCTCAACACCATCCAGACCGCGTGCGCAGCCTTGTGCTGCGAGGCATTTTCATGTGCCGAAAATCCGAACTCCACTGGTTCTATCAGGACGGTGCCAGCCACATCTTCCCCGACGCCTTCGCACCCTATCGGGACCACATCCCCGAGGCAGAACGCTCGGATTTGATTCGGGCCTATTATGCACGTCTAACAAGCGAAGATGTGGACGTTCGTCGGGCTGCGGCCAAGGAATGGACGCGCTGGGAGATGGCGACCAGCCGTTTATTCCCCGACCCAGAATACTTGGATAAGGCCGAAGACCTTGATTTCGCCGTGGCTTTTGCTCGTATTGAATGCCATTATTTCATCAACGCCATCTTTGTCGAGGAAGCCTACATTCTGAAACATGTTGACCTCATTCAACACCTCCCTACAGTGATCGTTCAGGGCCGATACGATGTGGTCTGTCCGCCTCGCAGTGCATGGGAATTGCATCAAGCCATGCCCAGCAGCCGTTTGGTCATGGTGCCCGATGCAGGCCATTCCATGGGCGAAGTCAGCATCGCCCGAGAATTGGTCGCCGCCACGGACGCGCTTCGCTGAAATCAAAACGGCGTCAAGCCAAGCCCCAAGCGTGCTCTTTCAAGCGTCGGCTTGATAGGGAGGAATGGACTCGCCTTAGATGGAGGCTTGACCTCCGGGTGAAGACATGACGGAAGGAACCATCACGCCTGAGGTCCAAATCAAAGAGTTGCAAGAGGCGCTCGCCACCGAAACTGACCGTTTGCAGAAGCTGTTTGCAGCCTACGAAACGCAAGAGAAAGAACTCGTTGATGCTAAGGCGGAAATCGAAGTTCTGGAGAAGGAAATTATCGACCGAGAAATCGAGAAGGAATCCTTGGAATCCATCATCGCCGAAAAGGACGTCCGCGTTCGTGAACTGGAGATGAAAGCCACAAAGAACTCCAAGCGAGTTGAACATCTTGAACGCCTCAGACAACTTCAGGATGAAACAGGAGGTTTTACAGCTTTCATTTGTTGGTCATTTCAACCTGACAACACTGAGATGGACAATCTTCCCTCGACTGGAGCATTTGAATATCTGAAAACCCAAGCCGTTGCTCGACTATATCTGGACAACTTTCATAACATCCAATCAAGCTGGGTGACTCAGGGAAAAGAAATCGGTCAACTTGCTTTATTGTTTGGTGCAAATGACATGGGAAGCCTCATGATCGAAGAAAACGTCGTGAGTGCGGCGGGAACGGTTCATCATCTCACACTTGAAGAAATGAAATCATCGATTTCGAATTTAGGCTGGATTCCTCGTCGACGAAATGTTTTTTATGAACTGGTCGATGGAGATATCGACACCTGAGTGCCAAATTCAATCAGTTCTTCCTGTGATCTTCCGATCGTTACGGCTGTCCCATCGTGATTGCTGCAGACGGTCAATTGACGCTTCGGTGCCGCACGATTCTTCCGATGTCATCAGCGCCTATTTCAGGTGGCTGGATTCGCATCAAACGTGGAAAAATTTTTTCCATTGGTCGACATAATGCCCCGCCCTCTGCCATTGACCTTGGAGACGCCATCGTTCTTCCGGGACTGATCAACGCTCACACGCATCTCGAGTTTTCAGATCTTGAAACACCTATCGATCCCTCTGGAGGTCTTGTATCGTG
>CALGEM010000276.1 GCA_937881505.1 uncultured euryarchaeote | reverse complement strand
ATATCGCTGGTGTTGTTGGTTCGTCCAACTCTCCCGTTTCTGGCATGACCATCGCCACCCTCCTGTTCACTGTAGGCTTGGTTTACATCATCGGAGATGTCTTCCTCGGAATGGCCAAACAAGATCTCATGTTCGCCACCTTGCTTATTGCAGCCATCGTCGCATCAAGCGCAGCCATTGCGGGCGACGTGATGCAGGACCTCAAAACAGGCCACATGCTTGGCGCAACACCAAAGCGCCAACAAGTCGCCGAAATCATCGGTGTGTTAACCGGTGCAGTCGTCATTGGACCCGTCTTGTCGCTTCTCCATGAAGCGTTTCGCATCTCTCAAACAGCGTGCCAACTCAATCCACTACCGAACGACCCCACATGTTCCAATGCCCTCTTCGCACCCCAAGCCGAGTTGATTGGCGCTATCGTTCAAGGTGCATTTGGTGGAGATTTGAACATCCAAATGGTCGTTCTCGGTGCGGCCATTGCCGTTGCCCTCATTCGTCTGCAGATGCCCGTCATGAGCGTCGCCATCGGCATTTACCTCCCTCTCGGGCTATCGGTTCCCATCATGACGGGTGGCATCATCTCCCACATCCTTTTGCGAAGCGCTCACCTTCGTGTCGATGGTGTGCTACGAAAACATCCCTCAGAACAGGCAATTGAAGCCGCAAAGGAGGTTGAAAGCCGAGGTGTCCTCATCGGTGCTGGTTTCATTGCAGGCGAATCCATCATGGGTGTCTTTATCGCCGTCTTGATCGTCGCAAATAAGGACCTGGCTCACGAATTTGGCATTCAGACAATGAACAATCCGATGTCGCTCCTCTTCTTTGCTTGGTTCGTGGGCGTCTTCATTTGGCTGGCCACTCGAGCACTGCCCAAGGGTGGAAGTTTGGCCGGTGATGCCGTGATGGTCGTCGCGGATGCTTTCCGAAACATGCTCGATGCTCTTCAACCAAAAAAGCGCTGACTGCGTTCAATTTGGACAGAAATGAACGGCACAACCATCAAAGGCCATCCATGCAGGCCTTGAAGTGCAGGTGAGATGATGACAAGCACGGATGAACTACGAGAACTTGCACGCAAATGCCGCGTCCACATCGTGAACATGGTTCACCGAGCACAAGCAGGTCACCCCGGTGGTTCACTTTCAGAAATTGATCTCTTGGCTGCGCTCTACAAGACCACCCTGCGTGTTCGCCCAGATGACCCGGATTGGGATGACCGAGACCGGTTCATCCTGTCAAAGGGCCATGCATCCCCCGGTATGTACGCCATTCTTGCAGAAATGGGGTTCATCAGCGTCGACGACCTTGCATCCTACCGCGTTCTTGGGGGTATTTGCCAGGGCCACGTGGACATGAAGTGGTGCCCAGGTGTTGATTTCTCGGCCGGTTCCCTTGGCATGGGCCTCTCTTTCGG
>CALGEM010000275.1 GCA_937881505.1 uncultured euryarchaeote | reverse complement strand
AACAGCACGGGCATCTTTGGGGCGGGCCTTCTCTGGCTCTTTGAGGGTACCAACGGAACGTTGCCCGGTGAGGCCGACTGGCAGTTTGAGCCCACAACGCCGAACACTCGGGTCGGTGAAGCCATCGTGGCAGCCGGCGATATCAACGAAGACGGCTACGATGATGTCTACATCTCAAGTCGCATGGGCTCGTCCTCAGGGCGTGTCGAGATTTTCCTCGGTTCAGCCAACGGAATCAGCAACGAGCGTCAATTGCTGGCTGAAGGCAACAGCAGCGAGCAACTCGGTAAGATGATGGCTGCAAAAGGGGATGTGAACGGTGATGGTTTGAGCGAGATGGTCTACTCGCTGCGCTCATCCTCTCGTGGCGAATCATACGGTCTGGACTACCTCGTATTGAGCGAGCGTGATTGGGAATCGATTGCCTTCACGAATCAAGGTACGGTACACGGCGTGGACCTTGGTACGGCCGGGCGAGGTGAAACCAGCATGGTGTTCACGCATTCCGACGCCTTGCGACATCACGTTTCCAAGTTGGAGCACATGAACGATGGGACGCCCTCGGGTCAATGGGTTGACCAGACCGTCGTCAGCCTCAACACCACCCATCTCGGCGTCAGCTTTGATGTTCGTTCATCGGGCCAGCCGGTGTTGTTGGTTGAAAACAGAACGTCGATGATCTTGCACAGCACAACCTCACTGACGGCGTTGCAACAAGATGTTGCCACCACCGGAACCATGGGGCAGTGGCTTGGCTCCACAGTAGCCAATGACAACAAACAAGTTCTTGCTTACACTTCGGGCGCTGGAAAACAAATCTACGCTTCCACCCAAGGAACAACGGGCTGGAACAACGAGTTGGTCCGCACCAGCGCCACCCTTGCCTCACCTATTGAGGTGTCCGTCAACAGCCAAAACACGCCGCATTTGGTCTATCGACACGACCCAACCAGCCAACTGGAACTGGCCGTTGGCGGCGCAAGTTGGTCCTTGACCACCCTGGGGGATGAAGGCGAGGCGGTATCGACGCAACACCCAGCCGTCGTTCTTTCAAATGATTCCTTGGCGGTTGGTTTGGTCGCCTCAAACGGCACCGGCACCAATCTTGTGGTATGGATTTACGATGGTAGCACGCTGAGCCGACACAACATCACCAACCATACCGATGTGAACAGCGAACTTCAACTGACCACCCTTGCAAACGGCTCCCTTCTCTTGGCGAGTCTGACCACCGACGGCACGCTGAGCGTGCATGAATTGTGGCCAGGAAGCAGCGACTGGCACGAACACACGGTGCCACAACCCAGCGGCACGATCAACGAATACCGCCTCGACCTCGTTGGAGGCGATGAACCGGTGTTGGCCGTGCGTGGAAACGCCATTTCATCGCTTCTCGGCATGAACGAAACGGGCCACTGGGCCACGCTTGCTGAACGCCCTGCTGCCGCCGTTGATGGCGCATGGGATGTGGTTCACATGGGCGACCACTTGCTCCTTTTGACCAGCGATGTAACCACGCAGCAGTTAACGATCAACACCGTGGAATTGAACCATTCACACGGTGCAGCCACCTGGATGTCGGTCATGTTTGGCGACATCACCACCAACGAACCTGTTCACGCCATGCTCGACAGCAATGGCACTGTCCACATGGCGTATTGGGACACAATCGACGATGATGTCATCATGCTGCGATTGTATTCAGACCAAGACCGAGATTTGGTCTTCGACCTCATCGACGCCATGCCGACGGTGGGCGACCAATGGAAAAACAGCGACGGAGACGGCTTTGGCGACAACCCGCTTGGCCCGCTGCCGGACGCATGCCCAACCGATGCAGGGCTTTCTTCGTACGTGGTTCAGGGTTGCGCAGACTTTGACACCGATGGGTTCCGAGATGAAATCGATGGTTGCGACGCTGAAGGAGGTACGTCATGGATTGACCGCTTTGGTTGCGAAGACCGAGACCAAGACGGGTGGTCGGACAACCTCCAAGGCTACATTGACGGCGACCAGTACTATTCCAATTGGAAACAAGCCCTTGACACCGATGGTGATGGCTTTGGTGACAATCACGGCGTGGATTGCTGTGCAACCGCCCTTGACCCGAACGCCAACACGGGGGACCTTTTCCCCTACCTTTCCTCTCAATACAGCGATTATGACGGCGATGGTTACGGTGATAACGACACCGACACCGTCCACGGTGATTACTGTCCGTGGGACTTTGGGACTTCATTCAGAGACCGAAACGGTTGCATTGACAGCGATGGTGATGGGGCGAGCGACACATCGGATGAGGGGACCATCTTCGAGTGGAAT
>CALGEM010000274.1 GCA_937881505.1 uncultured euryarchaeote | reverse complement strand
TGAACGGGACGGCGTGAGCCCAGAGGTGTTGGCGGCAGCGGACGGGGTGGTTCGTCTGCCAATGGACGGTTTTGTCCCGTCGTACAACCTTCAGGTGGCCGTCAGTGTGTTGGCTGTGGAAGCCCTTCGCCAGCGGGAATCTCGGGGAAACTGAATTAAAGCGGTGAATTTGAGCGGTTTCCATGGGTTTCTTTGCAACCATCGGACGCGGCTGGGAAATGAGTAAGTTGAGCATGGCAGTGGTCAAGAAAGACCCGGAACTGGTGGTCTACATGATCATCGCCGGTGTCATGAGCCTTGCTTGCCTTGTCGGCATGAGCATCCCGCAATTCCTCGAAATGGAATGGGCGGTGAATCCAGACGGCTCCTTCACCGGCGCCTACCTCGGTTTCACCTTCGTGGCCTACATGGTGCTCAGCATCATCGTGGTGTTCTGGAATTGCGCCATCATCGCCAACGCCAACATTCGTTTGACGGGCGGCGACCCAAAATTCGCCGATGGCGTGAACGCTGCCCTCAAGCGCCTGCCCATCATCATCGTCTGGGGCATCATCGCCGGCACCGTCGGTCTCTTGCTCAAAGCCCTTGAAGGAGCCGCACGCAGCAGCGATAACGACGCTATGCGAGCGCTCGCCTCAATCATTCACTTCCTTGGTGGCCTCGCTTGGTGGGTCATGACCTTCTTCATGATCCCGCACCTGATTTTGGAAGGTCAAAGCGTCGGCGACGCCCTCCAGTCCAGCAAGAAGACCTTCTACTCCACATGGGGCGAAACCATCACCTCAGGTCTTGGCATTGGCCTCATCGGCTTCCTCATCGCTGTTCCGCTCCTTGCGGTGACCCTGGGGCTCACAGTGGTCGCTGGCCCCGTTGGCCTTTTCTTCGGCGCCATCGCCATCGGCCTTCTCATCGCTTGGACCAACGCCGCCGAGCAGGTCGCTGTGGTTGCACTGTACCGCTTTGCGAAGGACGGTCAAATGCCGAAAATCTACCAGGACAACGGTATGCAGACCTACACCTTTGGCAACGCCCAAATGGTTTGAGACAGCATCAGCTCTGTTCAGAATCTGGCATATCAACGGTTGACCATCGCCAGATGGCGTAGGAAAGCCCCATCATGCCGAGTTGAGCGACCAGTCGCAGCACGTGCCAGTGGTGAGCGTAGGTCTTGCCGTCGAGCGGGATGTTGTTGACCCACATGTTGAGGTTCGCCCAGTATATGCCCACGAGAAAGATCATGCTTCCAAGCGCCGCATGGCGTCGGGTCCACGGCAAAATCAGGCCAACACCGATGGCGATTTCCATGACGCCGGTGATGAGCACCCAAATGGTTGGGTCGCCGAGAACCGCTGGGACAATCGGTTCAAACCAGGCGGTGTTGGTGAAGTGCTGAACGCCGACGTTGACATACATCAAACCAAAAAAAAGCGCTCCTGTTGCAAGGATGAGACTTTTTTCGCCTCTTTCGCTTATTCTTTGAGTTGTTGTCGTATCCAATCTACCACAGCCTCTACACTTTCAAACCCATCAAGTGGTGGTTTGCGATGGTCAAGTGCCGTGCCTGAGAGTTTTTCAGACCATCCGCCTG
>CALGEM010000273.1 GCA_937881505.1 uncultured euryarchaeote | reverse complement strand
GTGGTGTAGTCAGGTCCATCATTGCGGGTTTTCATCCCGTCGACCCGGGTTCGAATCCCGGCGCGAGCACTCCCCGGCACACGGCCAACTTTCGTCCTGCCAATCGTGCGTCTTGAGTCGGTGTGTTGGGTATGCACGCGCAGCCAATTGTGCGAGAAACTTTAGATGCCTCATGCCCGAGGAAATCACATGGTCAACATTGGAGACACCGCCCCTGCCTTTACCCTTCGAGCCACCGATAAGCGAGAGGTCTCGCTTTCGGACTACGCCGGAAAAACCGTCATTTTGGCCTTCTATCCCGGTGCCTTCACCGGTGTGTGCGACAAAGAAATGTGCGCCTTCCAGGACAACATGGCGGCCTTGAACGACGCCGATGCAGTCGTTCTGGGCATCAGCGTGGATTCACCATGGGCCAACGCCGAATTCGCTCGAAAGTACAACCTTGAGTTTGAACTCCTTTCTGACCTTGACCGCGAAGCGGTCAACGCTTACGACGCTGCGTTCGTCGGCCTTGGCGGCATTGACGGCTACGTCTGTGCCAACCGGGTGGTCGTCATCATCGACAAATCTGGAACCGTTCAGTACCGCTGGGTCGCAGAAAACCCGGGTGTTGAACCGGATTATGCCGAGGTTGTTTCAACCGCAGCTGGCCTTTGATTCGGGCAAGGCAGCACACGAAAGCGCTTGCCAATCAAGCCAAGGTTCCGTTGTTGTAATCCTCAACCGCTTGGTAGATTTCTTGCCGGGTGTTCATGACGAACGGCCCGTAGCGTGCGATGGGCTCACCGAGTTCCGGGCCTCCGAGAATGAGCAGTTCCGCCCCGTCTTCTTCGGCGACCAAGGTGACAGCGTCACCCTCCGACAGGAGACCCAAACCTCCGTCGTGAAGGGAACGCCCTTCAATGTCCATTGAACCACCAAAGGCGTAGATCATGACGTTGTGGTCGTGCTCGCACGTGTGCGTGTAGGTCGCACCTGGTTGCATCTTGAGGTGAATGTACGTGATGGGAATCACCGTATCGATGACGGCTTGAACACCCAGCGCCTCACCGGCGATGACCTTCGCCCACACCGTGCCGTCATCGTTTGTAGCCTCGGGAATGTCTCCAGAGGGGATGTCTTGGTAGCGGGGCGCCATCATCTTGTCCTTGGCAGGGAGGTTCACCCAAATTTGGAAGCCGTGCATTCGTCCACCGTTCTCCATCATGTGGTCTTGCGGGAGTTCAGAATGAATGACACCTCGTCCAGCGGTCATCCACTGCACGTCTCCGGGGTTGAGGTCCCCGCTGTTGCCAGCTGAATCGGCGTGCTTCATGCCACCGGCCAGCAAGTAGGTGACCGTCTCAAAGCCGCGATGCGGATGGTCGGGGGCACCGACGGCTTCGCCAGGAGCGTAATCCACGGGGCCCATTTCATCCAAGAGGAGGAAGGGACTCATCAAACGGCCCATGGCCGCTGGACGTCGAACTTTGAAGCCTCCACCCTCGAGAACGGTGTGGGTTGGTACGATGGAATGCAGTGTTCTGTTCATGGACTCACCTTCGTGTCATGGCGTTGAGCATCGCATCAATGGTTTCTGGGTTGGCGGCCTTCTTCTTGTTGGTAACCAGTGAGCGCCCGACAACCACGCAGCCGAGGAAGGAGAATTGCATCCGCATGGCCATGATGACGTGTTGGCCTCCGCCCCCAGAATGGGTGCCAAGGGCCACCGTTCGGTCTCGGAATAGCCGACGAAAATCATCCCCGTCCCGGCTGAGCCAGGCGATGGCGTTGTTGAGTACGGGTGGGTAGGAGCCGTTGTATTCTGGCGCAAAAACAAACCAAGCATCACCTCGGTCAAGCACGGTCTTGAGTTCTTCCAACCCTTCAAGAACCGGGGTTGCTTTCTCCCGAGCCACGGTGTAGACCGGGAAATCGTACGCGTTGAGCGACACGTGTTCCACTTCATGACCCATGGCCACAGCGCGGACCTCAACTTCTTTGGCTAAGGCGGCGTTGTTTCCATCCGACGCGTGGATAAAGACAAGGCTCGCCATGGTCCACCCAACAGGTGGCCCACTTTATGATTGCCAGTTTCACACCGGTGACCATCAAACTTGGGCTTCCTCGGCTTCCGCTTCTCGATAAGCCGCCGTGAACCTCGCCATCCAGGTCTCCCTTGGCTGTGAAACTTCACCGGCGATGACATCATGGTGCTTGGCGAGATAATGAGGCATCATCTTGACCAGCATGGCGTGAAGCGTGGCTGCTTCGTACTCGACAGCCCCGCAATCAATGCAGACCATCCGAGGCATAGAAAGCCTGCATGGAGGGCGCTAGTTGAACTTATCCAAGCCAAGGAAACGGTGGACTGTGGGCAAGCGAGGACAAGGCGTTATAGGGGACAAGTCCGTGTTTTGAAGCATGTCCGAGGCCATGATTCTTGAGCACGCATCCCTGACCGACACGGACTTTTTGATTTACACCGGTGATTTCTGCGGCTATTGTCGTGCGCTAAAGAACCTGCTTGAAGGAAAGGAGTTGAGTTACACCGAATACAACTTTGACCACCACGATGGCATGCGTCAGGCCGTGGTCCAAGCGACCGGACATCGCACGGTCCCCGTCGTGTTTGACTTGCGAGGCGAACAAACACTCTTCATTGGCGGGTTTGATGAAACCAATCGCTATCTCAAGAAAACGTCGTGAGCCACTCTTTCAGGGCGTCGTGGTGTTCAACAGGAATCATGTGACCCTTGCGGTGTTCAATGAGTTCCACTGACCATCCGGCCGACTCAAACGTGTGAGCCACCGCCCAACCGTCCTCAAGGGGGACCCTGACGTCTTTCTCTCCGTGCATCCAAAACATTCGCTTTGTTTCCAACTCACTGAGCCGAAGTCGAAGTTCCATCGGACGGACCAGACGCGTTCCCATGCACACAACACCGACGATGCGGTCGGCTATTGGCAATTGGAGTAATTCTTGGGCCATGGCGCCGCCTTGAGAAAATCCACCCACCACCAAGGGGCCCAGCGGTGCTTCCTCAGCGATCAACTTCTCAAGTTGTGAGAGGCTGGAATCGACATCCATCAATTCTCGACGAGAGAGCGTGCGCCTTCGGGTGACATCGGCCTCGAAATCCTCGTATCGCCACCAGGTGAACCCTCTGTTGGGGTGTCGGAACCGTGCTTCGGGAACCAGCAAAGTCCAGCCTTCGGGAAGGACTTTCTCGGCGAAGGGCCGCATCATCGACGCGTCGCCGGTCATGCCGTGCATCATGATGAGGGTGGGCAAGTTGACAACACCTCAGAGTGTCCAAGAGCGAACAAGAGCTCCTGCAACCTTGAGATGAACAAAGGAATCTTGGCCTCGCAAAGTTACCGTGATGGAATGGTCTCCTGAATTGGCAGGGATGGTGCCAAATGAGCCTTTTTCGGTTGCTCCTGCACCCCACGCACGGGTGAGGGGAGACGCCCCTTGGTGATCTTTGATACTCAGTGAACCTGAACCGCCTTGCTGACTGATTTCAACGTCAAGGTACCACACCAGGGTGTCCCAAGCCTCGTTGGGTGAATAGCCTTCATCGAGGAAGGAATCGTAAATCTCTTGGTCGTTTTCCTCATACAAATTATCGTGAATATCACCTGCACGATAGAAGAAAACATCGCCGGAGTATCCTGTTTTCTTTTGATTGAGATTCATCTCCAAGTGATCGATTCCTTCATTGTCCGTCCATAGAAGGCTCTTGATGAACCCCTCACGGCCGCTGAAGACATAGCGAAGCGAATGGTCTTCGGTTGAACTTGCGGAAACGGTAACCTCACCGTTGTAGATGTTGTCTGTGGAGGCTGTCCACTCTTGACCAAGAAGTCTGAATTGCCAAGTGTTGCCAACGGCCCAAGGGAAATTGAAAACAGGTTGTGGCTCACCGTTTTCGTACACCGATAGGCCATCCATGGTGACCCTGCCCAAGAATGGATTGTGGTTGATGACCGCATGCCGTTGAGCCTCGCCCTCCGATGAGATGCCAAGCATGAACAAGCCGTCGTCTGTTCGAACATCCGCAACAACAAGGCGAGCACTGTCTTCTCCAAACTGCGGCGTGATGAACGTGTAGAGCCACTGGTCGCCTATTTGCCAATCTGGAAGAGCCAATTCGTCTTCGGTCGTGTTCCCGATATCCGAGGAGGAAATGCCCCCCTCGCCCAAGCAGCCAGCAAGGCTCACGGTCATCATCAAGAGGGACAGCACGTAAGCACGCATGGTGGGTCCTGTTGGACCTCTTTTGAAAGGCTAACGCTCCTCGGCAGAGGGCGATGCGATTCAAAGCAAACCGTTCTGCGTGAGCACGTCTGCGCCAGCGAGGACGACGGCAACGATGGACATCAACTTGATGAGAATGTTCAGCGAAGGACCTGAGGTGTCCTTGAACGGGTCGCCGATGGTGTCGCCAATCACGGCAGCGTCGTGGGCTTCGTCGCCCTTCTTGGCGCCGGGGATGTGGTCTTGCTCAATGGCTTTCTTGGCGTTGTCCCAAGCACCACCGGCGTTGGCCATAAAGAGGGCCATGAGCACACCGGTCACAAGGGATCCAGCCAGCAAACCGCCAAGCGCATCGTAGCCCAGGCCGTAGCCGACGATGACGGGGGCGATGACCGCCACCACACCGGGCCCAACCATCTCTCGCAGAGCAGCCTTGGTGGAAATGTCAACACAGGTCTGGGAGTCGGGCTTCACGCCTTCCTTGCCTTCGAGAAGGCCTGGGATTTCCTTGAATTGGCGTCGGATTTCAACCACCATGTCGCCTGCAGCCTTGCCGACCGAGGTCATGGTCATGGCCGCCACCACAAAGGGCAAGCCACCACCGATGAGCAGCCCGATGACGACCATGGGGTTCGTGAGGCCGAGGTCAAGAGCACCGCCGTTGGCACCGATGGCCGAGGTGTAGGCAGCGAAGAGGGCGAGGGCCGTCAAAGCGGCTGAGCCAATAGCGAAGCCCTTGCCGACTGCAGCGGTGGTGTTGCCGATGGAATCGAGTTCGTCGGTGATGGCACGAACATCGTCGCCAAGGCCGCTCATCTCTGCAATGCCGCCAGCGTTGTCTGCCACCGGACCGTAAGCGTCAACGGTCATGGTGACACCGACCGTAGCGAGCATACCCATGGCCGCCATAGCGATGCAGTAGAGGCCGTAGGTTTCGCCACCCAATTGGTTGGCACCGAGGATACCCAAAGCGATGAGCACAACGGGAACAAACGTGGACATCATACCAACCGAAAGACCGGCGATGGCGTTCGTGGCAGGACCGGTCTTGGACATCTCACCGATGTGAGGGATGGCCTTGGTCTTCACGCCCATGACGGGTTCAATACCCGTGTAGTATTCGGTCACCAAACCGATGGCGATGCCGACGATGCTACCGAGCACCACGGAGTGCATGACGCCCATTTCAACATTGATGAGGCCCTGGTTGATGGCTGCGTAGCCACCCAGCCAGAACAGACCTGCACCGATGAAAGTCGTGTTGCGGAGTGCAACAGCGGGGTCCTTGCCGTTCTTGAGGAAGGCCATGGAAAAGACACCGATGATGGAGGCGATGTAGCCGATGAAGCCCAGAAGAATGGGCATCATGATGTAATCTGTTGCGAAGCTGTCCGAACCTCTTAAAAAGACTCCTACAAATGAGTTGACTTTGCGCGTCCGACTCGATTACTAAAGGAGGTGCCAGATGCCTCTGTATGAGTTCAAAGAATCAGACAAGTTTTTCAACGTTCTCAAGACCCATCCTAAGACCGAGTTTGTAATATATGATGGACAAGTATTCTTAAATAACCGGTCTGAAGAATCAGGCAGCTTCTACAAGTATGTGCCCAACGTTGCCCCCGGCAACGTTAGTCTTTATGAACTAAATGTAGATCGTCTCGAAGAAGCTACGGGTAGGCTGATAGGGACAGACAATGTAGAGGACAAGGCGTTAATCTACCCGTATGTAACTAAGCAGGGTAGCACAACTGCCTTTAAGACAATATCGACAGCACAGTATAACTCTGACTTTTCTTATGGGGATGTTTTGAGTGGCAGCTACCCCTTGTCTGCAAGCATAATAAGATCTAGTTCAATAGAGAACGCCACAAGAAAAGAAATAGTTGCGCTCAAGAATACGCTTAATAGTTATAAATACATGAGCAATCACTATTCTTATACTTCTAATCGTGGCACAGAACAGTGGAATAAGGGCACGCAGGCTCTAAATCTCATCTCCATCCCTTCAATCTTCTATGGCTCGGAGATCAAAAAAGGTTCTGTCAAACTACAGTTTTACATCTCAGGAACTCTTGTTGCCGAGGCGCAAGATAAGGCACACAATGGAGAGCTAATACAAGTAAGTGGGTCCGCTCATGCACAAACAAATGGCTCCGGGTCTGTTGCCGGTGTGGTACTTTACAAAGAAGGATTCCTGCTTCTCACAGGGAGTTGGGACTTTTCTACGGTTACACGCGACTATATTAACGATGCAACCAACAAAAAGAAGCCCTCGTGGTTGTATTTTGGTGTTGGTGCCAACGATGGGGTTTCCACAACAGCAAACGCTATTATACCATCTTCAAGTTATGTGTTAAGTTTCGAGGGCACTCAAGAGGTTCCTACCATGACAATGCTAGCACACGCTAACAAGGGCGAGCTTAATTATTCTGGCAACCCCACATATCTTGAGTGGGAGCAGAGTGCTTCAATCGCCAACCCGCAAACTGGGTCAATGCTCTACAAAGAAGCGCCACTAAAGATAAAGAATGTCGTAAGCTCCTCTTTCTCTTCGCCAACAGCAAGCTTTGATAAAGAGACATATATCA
>CALGEM010000272.1 GCA_937881505.1 uncultured euryarchaeote | reverse complement strand
GGTCGGGCTGTTCACGTTGTAAATTGTTGATGGCTGAGATGAGCAATGTGGTTGATTCTTCCGCAGACCATTTCTCTAACCCGTCCGAGATGCCGTGGCCGGGAAGGTCAACGAGTAATACACTCCATCCACGCTCAAGAAACGATTCAGCCCGGTCCACCATTCTGCTCGATGCAGATGTCCAGCCATGACACATCCATACAAGAGGCATACCCGGCCGTCCTGCCGCGATGTAGTGCGCTATACGATGGCCATTGACGACGATCATACGTGATTCATATCGGTTATCGTCGAGTTTTGGTTTGCGCCGAGGGGGTGCTCGGAATGACCACTGCGTAACCAGTTCAAGATAGGTCAAAAAGAGGGTGAGGATACAACAAAAGGCCCCAACAAGGACATTGATCGATAAGAACCAAACAGAACAAACAAGCCCAAGCAGGAACACACATGCTGGTAAAACGTGATTATGCTTGCGCAATACGTTCAGCACGAGTCCACCTCAAAGTAGAATGAGGTTCAATCTTCTTGAGGATTGGTTTCTTTCTCGGCGTTGGCTTCCTTTTCCTCTTTCTTTGCCTTGCGCTCTTCTTGTCGCTTGAGCAGTTGGTCTCCAAAGTTCCCCATGTTTTCCAACCGTGCCCAGATGCCTGTGGCCTTTTCATCATCGGATGGGACATATTTGACGAGATATGCGCCAAAGACAAGATCGTAGAGTCCTTGTCCCATTTCACTTCCATTACGGAGGAATCGGTCAATGAACCAGAGAATGATGAAGATGGTACCAAGGCTAAACATGATGATGGCCATCGTGTTGTCTGAATCCGTCAGGGATTGAAATTGGGTGAAGACGATGATGACGCCAATAAGGGAGAGAAGCCCCGTCATGTTGACCAGTATGCCGTGAAGGAACAATGGATTGGAGCCATCACCGCGGATGAATTTTGTTCGTGATACAAATTGACCGAGGTTTCGAGCGAATTTCATTGGGATGAAAATACCGTTCAGGATAATGATTCCAGCGCTTACGGCATAAAGGATCGTCGTAACAATGCTTGTATCCGACATTGAGATGAAAATAGCTGCGAAAAGCACACCGAAATTAATGATGAAATTGACCAGCCATGTGATGCGCCGATTCATCGTGGTAGCCAGTTCATAATCATCAGCCAGGCCAACAGGGCGTATACGAGGTGCACGCGCTTTCTTGGTCTTGGCCGCCTTTTGTGCCTTGACTGGCTTGGCCTTTGCCACGGCTTTCGCGACAGGCTTGGCCTTGGCGACGGGTTTGGCTTTGGCGACGGGTTTGGCCTCTTCGCCTCCTGATGCTGCTGCTTTATCGAGTAGTCCCATGATGTTCACGCTTCCTTGTACAGTTCACCGATTTGGCGGTAGATTTCAAAATCTGGAGAGCCCACAAAGGCTTCAATGGACGTATCGGGCATGTTGCCGAGTTGATCGTCGACCATGTTGTAGAAAATTGCCCGAGTTTCATCGTCCGTCGTCTCGGGTGATTCCAATACTGCACGGTAGGTTTCAAAGTCCGCACTCGCAACAAAGTCGTTCACAATTGATTCGGGGAGGTGTTCACCCAGCAAGTCGTCAACGATGGCGACGAAGTGAGCAAAGAGTTCCAAGCCATCGTCCTGCGCTGCCTCTGCAGTAGCTGGTGCTTCTTGAGCAGGGCTGCCGCCTTGCTTCAAGGTCTTCCTGCGGGCCATCAGTTCCTGGAGAATTGGCGTGAGTTCGGCTAGGGCTTCCTTGTCCCCGACGGCTTTGGCATCTTGATAGAGCGGCTTGAGCGACCGAAGTTCATCTTCGACCTGCTTGAGTTCGTCAACATCCTCCGCTGGTTCGTCTCCAAGGAGTTCAACAACGGGAGCATCACGGATCTCTGCAACTTTCTCATCAACGGCTGCTTTTCGCATGACGATGATTTCTCGGTCTAGTGAATGACCAAAGCGGTCAGCATAGCGGTCTAAAAGAGAACCTGCCTCTTTGTTGCTGATCCGGTCAATGTGGCCGTAAATTTGTTGCAGTGGCTTTTCCGATCGCTTGGCCCACAAATCACTGTAGCCTTTTTCCTCTGCGATACCGGAAAGCGTGGTCTCAGGATTGTTCACAGGTTGGGGCAACGGCGTGGTGTTGACCACGGGAATGGGGGCGGGGGCTGGTGCAGCGGGGGCGGCTGGCGCTGGTGCAGGAACAGGTGCAGGTAGCGGGGCCGGCATCCCAGGAAGCGGGGGCAGGTCGCCACCTGTTGGCAATGGAAGAGGGGCTGGCAAACCGGCCGGGGGAGGCAAATCTGGCATGGGCAAAGGGGCTTCCTTGTTCTTGGATTTCTTCCCTCTGCGCAGACCCAATGGACTCACCTCGTCCCAAGGGATGGGAAACCACCCTTGAACCTTACCGCATGTTGAACCATGAAGAACATTGTTCTTTTTGTCTCCATCTTGGGCTCAAACAAGTTTCGCCCACCCTTTGAGAACAAGGAAAGTCGCACCGGATTCATGAATCCGAAAACGCTCTCCAACCGTGCTCTCTATGCGACGCTCACCGAATTGTGCAACGGCATCATCAACCACCCATTCGACCTCGTGCGCATCGTCCATCCCCAGCACAAAAGCCTCGTGAAGTGGATTGTAAGGGCGACTTCCATCGGGGTCAAGCCGTGCCAACGAAAATTCACTGACACGCATACCGGATTTTCCATGGAGAGAGGTCGGCCATCGGATTTGCCGTCGAACATCGATGGTCACCACTTCATCGGTTTCACCCGCCGAACCGAGCACGACCGAAGCATCGGCTTTGAGGAGGTTCAAAAAGAGCGTTTGGTAGTTCCCGAGGAGTTCAAACTTGCCCTCCTTCAATCGTTGCACACGGTTGTCGTGGTCCATCAATTCAGCAAGGCGTTTGATGGCTGTTGCTGAACGCTGTGAAGTGTTGCCTTCTCGGTCTTGAAGTGACTGAAGCGCTGCTTCCAAACGCCGCAATTCCGCACTGCTTCCATCTGAACCACGGTGGATGCTACGGAGCGTCATGATCATTTCATCCATACCATCTCGTATACGTTGCGTCCAACCTTTCGCATCCTGGTCGTGGTATCTGGCGAGACCGCCTTGCACATCGACACCTTCGCCCCTGATGTGGGAGACCAATTCTCGGCGAGCCTCGGAATCGAGATGAAACAACTGCGGGTCACGATAGTGCAAGTGAAATCCCCGGTGCCCCGAAAATGTCACTTGGAGATGATCCTGAGAAAAACCAAACTCGGGTTCCAAAAAATCATTCCATAGCGACCAAGCCTGTTCTTGAATCACCGCCAGCATGCCTGGGAAGTCGCGGTCAGTAACACCCGGGAGGTGGTCACCATCCAAATCAAAGATGAGGTCAGCGCCCTGCCATAATTTATCGGCCATTTTCAGTTCATACGGACGGCGCCAATATGCTGTGGAATAGAAACAGGAATGCATGGCGCGCTGCGACAAAAAAGATTGAACTTGATTCACGTCAGAGAATGATTTGTGGCGAAGCGGAGGCGCCCCTCCGAATGGAATAAACATCCATTCACGCGTTTTTATGCGTGGAGGCGACCACAAGGAGGCGTTTTGATAGTATTGACCAAAACGATGTGCAAACCTTGCCCAGCCGTCTGACATGAATGTCCCTCAACTGACACCAAGCGTTGAGGGTTCTTGAAGAAAGCCGTGTTATTCTTGCTTCATCCAGAACCGCTCATCAGCATCGCTGACCTCAGTAGCGGTGTCTGCGCCTGTAGCTTCGACATAATGCTCCCAGCACATGTAATACTTGTCAACAACCATGGCGTTGCCAAAGGTCAATCGCATGCCGCATGAATGGCAGCGGGGGCCAAGTTCACCGTTGGGTGCTTGAGCTAGTTGGATGTGGTCGTGGGGCATACGTATCCTTCCAAACAGGGGGTATCCGGTCTAGTCTTTGAACTTGAGGGAGCCTACCATTCAGTTTCTTCAAACTCTGCCCCTTCAACCCAAGCCAGAAGGTCAAGCGCAACAACACACGATTCTGCCACCTCGGGCAATGGGTCATTGACAAATTTTTGAAGCGACGGAATCACGCTTCTGTCGCCAATAGCACCCATGGCTTCTGCAGCTTCATGTCGTACCATGACATGCTCGTCGCTATCCTCTAAGCGTTCAACCAACGTAGGCAAAGCGACAGGGTTCTGCATCTGGCCAAGCACATAGGCAATTTCGTGGCGAAGGAGGGCACTTTTACTCGAGAAACCACGACAAAGGGCCAAACATGCTTCGTCGGTTCGTTGATTTCGAAGTGCAAAAACTGCCCTCATGCGTTGAAACATCGGTTGTTCTTCGTCGCAAAGTTGCTCCTTCAATGACGCCAAGGTAGATGTCTTTGCCGGCGGAGCTGGATCCACTGACCCGTATTGGCTGACCTGAGGTTTGCGGTCTGTATCCGACATGCGTCAACCTCAGGGGGCACCGATGAATCTCATTGCATCCGTATCAAAGTCCTCTCGGATGAGGCCAATGCCTTGACCTTCCTTGATGAAGCGGCGAATGGATGCTCGACCCTCGTCACGATAGTCAATGGTGCGGTCATTAACGTACATGCCAACAAATTCCTTGTTGGTGTCATCGTCAATACCTCTACCCCATGCTTTTGCGAACTCGAGCGCTTCATCGGGGGATTTGAGCGCGAACTCAATGCTCATCTTGGTGTATTTCGTGATGTCCTGCATCACCTCCTCACCGAGATCTCTGCGGACGACGTTGCCGCCCAGGGGCATTGGCCAGTTGGGCGTTCGGGCGTTCCACCACTTGCCGAGGTCAATGAGTACATCGAGGTCGTGGTCGACATAGGTCAGTTGGCCTTCGTGAATAATCAGTCCACTCATGTAGGTTCCATCTAAAATTCGGGGGATGATTTCGTCAAAGGGAACCACAGCGACTTCACAATCACCCCATGCCAAACGAAGACCGAGGTAAGCACTGGTCTTTAGGCCCGGGACAGCAATGATATTGCTTCGAGCGTCTTCCTCTGATACGCCTTGACGACACACGATCATCGGGCCATAACCTTCCCCCATGGATGCACCACAATTCATTAAAGCGTAGTTTTCGATAATTTTTGGGAAGGAATGGATACTAACGGCGGATATTTCGTATTCAGAATTAAGGGCTTTCTCGTTCAAAGTTTGAATATCCAATAAGACATGTTCGTAGTTTCTTCCTGGTGTTTTGATAGCACCAGTTGTAAGAGCGTGGAACATGAAGGCATCATCGGGGTCTGGAGAATGTCCTATCCGTATATGGATTTCATCCGTTTCCATGACCCATGGCATTTCCATCTAGTAAAAAATGACTTGTATTAAGCAATCAGGTTCTAAGTAAGTATCAAGAAGCAATATCACTCCCACAGGAATATGCCAGACCCTTCCAAACTGTCCACAGCTTCAGGTCAATTAGGTCCGGTATGCGCCGTGACTGGCAAGGCCCTTACTTTCGGTGAGGCAATTGTACTTGATGGTGAATATTTGTGTCTTGAAGCATACATAGAGAAAACCGGAGCGGCACCATCAACTGAAGGTAAAGAAGTTCAAGCATTGGATCTCGATTGATATCATCTCAGCGTTGAGTTCATCAGCCTCCTTCGTCTTCGATTTACTATGTCCGGAGGATGGAGTAGGTTCGCGCTTCGTTTCTCTAGATACTACGCTAGCTTATCTGCATCAGATTTATGGACTCCTCCTAGGCTAAGAAATAGAGAATGGATGTTCATTCAATGGGGAGACAAACCAGTTGATCGCCATCGCGGATTTACATCGGAAGACTCATTGCTTTCGTACCTTCAGCAGAGGGGTCCACATTCTTCATTCCATAGCACCGCTTACTACCGAAAACCGATGGAACGTAAAATGGCAGACAAAGATTGGTTGGGGGCGGATCTAATCTTCGATCTCGATGGCGATCATTTGCCAGGGGTGTCGGATGCAGATTTTCCAGCAATGATTGAACTAATACAAGAACAAGCATGGAGTCTATGGAATGATTTCCTAGAACCTGAATTCGACATGAAAAGAGAGTTTGCACAATTCACATTCTCGGGTCACCGAGGCTTTCACATCCATGTAAGAGATCCAAATTTAATGGGTCTAGATTCAAACGCTCGCAGAGAAATAGTATCTTACATACGCGGAGAGGGTCTGGAGGTAAACACAATTCTAACGGGACCTGATAGTGGATGGCGAAATAGAATCGAAATCGGTACTCAGAGTGTTGTTGAGAAATTGAGAGTTATTGGCAATAAGTCCGAAGGGTATAGACAAATCCTAGATGAATTCTATGAGTTGTTAAACAAAAATATAGTCAATGGGTCACAACGTGGGACTAGTAAGAATAAAAT
>CALGEM010000271.1 GCA_937881505.1 uncultured euryarchaeote | reverse complement strand
TTCTTTCATCATTATTAAGCAAAAAATCGATTCGTGGACACCAGCCGCTTGGAAGACCCCCGGTCAGCCAGAGCCCGGCTCCACGCCATCCTCTACCACCGTTCGCTTCTCTGAAATCCTCCCCGATGCCGTTGGCTCGGATAGCCAAATGTGGCCCAACGGAGAATGGATTGAACTCTACAACTACGGCACATCAGATGTGGATTTGGCCGGTTGGAAACTGCAAGCAGCTTCCCGCTCACTGACCCTGCACCAATACAACATGCCCCTGCAGGACACCACCATGGTCAAGGCCGGTCATGCGGTGCTCATCGCACTCAACGGCACCAGCAGTTTCTACCTCAAGCACACCTCCTCAGATTCCATCGGCCTGATCGACGCCTCCGGCGCGACCGTCGACACCATTGCATGGTCTGACAACGTCGAAGGTGAATCCCTCGTCGCCCCAAACAGCACGCATGCAGGCGTGGGGCCCAACGGCAGCACCGCCACCGGCAACTGGATTCTTTCGGCTTGGGCCACACCCGGGGAGGTCAACCCTGTTTGGCCCGCCTACACCGGTTCAACGGACCTCGCCATCACCGAAGTATTACCGTACTGCAACGACGATTCCATCGAGCCGACCGAGGACTGGGTGGAGGTTCACAACCAAGGCACAACGCCGCTGAACATCAGCCGCTGGTCCGTGCTCACCGCTGATGGCGACCGGCGCTTCATGCGTATGGACAGCCTATGGGTGGAAGAAAACACCACCGCCAAGGTCGTCTTGCAACCGGATGAGCGGGCCGTTTTCACCATGGAGAAGTTCATCTTGACCGGCCTTGGCGATGCTTTCGAATTGCTCCACCCCGACGGGGACGCTGTCGCCAGTGCGGCTTGGGTGGTCGTCACCGACTGTCAAACCTTGATGCCCGGTGACCATTCAAGCGATGATTGGCAACACACCCTCTGGCCAACACCGGGTGAAGCCGAGCCGAACCCCGACGATTTTGCCACCAAGGAAGACATTCGCTTCACCCGCTTCATGCCTTCGGGCTCCACCGATATTTCCAGCGATATGGAGTTCATTGAAGTGGCCAACCAAGGTGAGAAGTTGGCCGTCCTCAACGGATGGACGCTGCGCACCACCACCGGACCAACAAGCATGTACAACGCCACCATTACCGACCTCATGATTCAACCCGGTACCTCCACCCTCCTGGCCAACGATGCAGATGCCCTGGGCGTTTACGAAGACGGCACGGTCGTTGGCATCGACGGTGCACTTGACAGGAACTTCTACTTCCCCAACTCGGGTGCGGCTCTGCAATTGTTTGACGCCAGCGGCGCTGAAGTTGACACGCTGGTTTACGGCAACGGACCCGTGTCCGTCTCAGGATGGAGCGGCATCGCTTTGGCAGAACCACTCTCCAACCTTGACAATTTGATTTACCTGCGAGGCAGCGGCTGCGGGGACACACCGGACACCAACACCGTGGCCGACTGGCATGAACAGTGGAGCCGCCTTGGCGGTAGCACCTTCTGCTTTGACACCACCACGTCCACCAGCGGTATCATCACGCCGCTGATTGCTCCCGAGTACGGCCTGACCGACCTCTTGGCGTGGATTGACGGTGCCACCAATTCTCTGCACGTCCACATGTATCAGCTCCAAGAAGTGCACTTGGTGGAAGCGATGGTCAACGCTCAGAACCGAGGCGTGGACGTGAACGTCGTCCTTGATTACGGCGACAGTTGGTGGAAGCAATACGAACTCGATACCCAACGCGGCATGGCGACCACCTTGCTCGCTGCCGGTGTTGACGTACGTGATGCGGTATCCGACTTTGTCGCCAGGAGCGATTTTGTCGGCTTTCACCCACTCTTCAGCCACGCTTCCGTCGTCCTGGGTAGCCATCACTACCTTGTAGGGCTGTGATTCCAGGCTGACTGTGGCAAATGCCGACAAAGGCAGGAGCAGGAGTAATGTGGTCAGTAAGCGCATATGTCACCTCAATATCAGTTGATTTCAGCCTGCAGGCGGATTTCTACTGTTGTGTTTTCAGTCAGAGTACCCAGGGTTACTGACACGTCAGAACCTGCTACATCGACTTCGTCGTCACCGGCTACGTCAGTTTTTGCTGCGCCGTCGATGGTTACTGAGTCAGCGACCAGTGTCATAGTCAGTGGGATGGAGTCAGCCACCACCAGGTTGTTAACGTCGCCGTTTACCGCAGTTGCCGTAATCAGATAAGTAACGATGGTGCCTGGGATGTCTGTTGTGCCACCGAATGGGTCAACGCGGCTTTCGATAGATTTATCCAGATTGACGTAGGCATCAGTGATCAGAGTGCCAACCACGAAGGTACCTGTGTCTGTATCGGTAACCGCAGTACCAACCACAGCGCCTGCTGGAGTGTTGGTGCCCTGACCTGGCAGCAGAGTACCCGGAGCAGCGGTTGCAGCGCCCGGCGTTGCTGATGTCGCAGTCAGTTCAAGTTCAGCTTGCTGGCCA
>CALGEM010000270.1 GCA_937881505.1 uncultured euryarchaeote | reverse complement strand
CCAATGATTGGCCAACGCTTTGCCAAAGGTTGGTCAAAAAGCGGGATTTGGGTTGCTTGAGACTCAGACAACACCGAGCTCAAGCACGTTGAGCGTCGCATTGACGGCCATCCAGAGCGCCATGGGCGTCAAGATCCAGCCAACGAACTGGGCGAAGACCTCTCCGCCAAACTTGCCGAAGAGTCGGGAAAAGGGGCCGCCCCACGATGAGACGATACGGAGCAAGAGCACGACGAAGCCCGCTGAGAAGGTGAACAGCAAGAGGAAGAACACCGCCATGCCAATGCCGCTGCCGCCCGCGAGAGCAGACGAAGCCACGGCTTGAGGGTAGAGGTGCGGGAAGGCCAGCCATCCAAACCAGCCCATCCAAATCCCCAGAAGCACGTCTCGGTCCATGTCCACAGGGTCGCGCCACTCTCGGAAGGCTTTGGGGAAACTTCGGTGCATCAAACGTCCGAGGAAATCCGCTTCGTAAGGAGCACCACGGCGGGCTGTGAAGAAGCACATCTCGAGCATCCACACCATCATGACAATATCGAGCAAGAACCGAGCGGTCATGCCCACGGGAATCAGCGTGAGCAACAGGGCAGGGAGGTTGATCATCAAGGCACCCGCACCACCGGCGAGCACAATAGAGCCCCACAGCAATCCCGGTGGGAGTGGCTCTTCGGGGGCCGTCCATTCTTCTCGGGGAAGCGCCAGCAAGAAGAGGAAAAGACCGGGGCCAAAGAGGAGGCCAAAGTACGAGGCAAAGGAGTTTGAACCCCCGCTCTTGATGGCGTCCACGGCTTCGACGATGTCCAACATGGCGGCAGAGGACGTTTGGGAGTAGGTTACGTGCATGCCTGGGTCAACGACCACCACGGCATCGGATGCTCCGGTGGGCAAGCTTTTGGCAAACACACTCTCCTCGTCAAGGTAAACTTGCCATGTTGCATTGGTGGAGGCGGCCAACGAAACCACATCGCTCATGCGAGCATCCTCGCCGGTGACGATTTGAATCACATTGATGCGTTCGCCCAATTGGTCAATGGTCCGATTGAATTCGTTGGACTGGCTGAGAATTTGTTCCGAGCCCGGAAGCACGAGGCCAATGACGAGGGCTTCGTTTCCAGAGAGCAATTCGCTCACTGAAGCCGAGGAGCCATCGGGTCGCATCAAATCAGCGTCGAGGATTTTGGTGTTGTCCAAAATGACCGCATCGGCGCCGAGATTCGGTTGGTCAAAGACCGTCGGAAGGGTCAGAATGGCCAAAGCCACCAATGCGCCGAGGATGGGAACGGGCAGCAGGAGTCCACTGCGGAAGGCGTTGACAACATAGCCCAGCAGGGCGAGTGCTGTCGTTAACGTCAGCCAAACGGGTGCACTTGCGAACCCCTCGTCTTCACCGGTCACCTCGAAGCGAAGGATGCCTTCAGCGTGGCAATCGCTGTTCAGGTCGCCGGCGACGGTTCTCAGGCAGAATTGCAGGTTCAATTCACCGATGGGCAGGGGCTTCGCTCCGGACCATGTATAGACGGTGTTGTTTCCGCCGAGGTCGCGTGTCATCCGAATACGGCTTGCACTCGTTTCAACAAGGTACTCGCCGTCGCGAATGGATTTTTCGGTGGGCAGCAGAGGCCCCCAAATCTCCCATTTCTCATCCCTTAGGTCTTCAAGTCCCCACGGAAGGCGATGTTCAAGTTCAACGTGCGCCAGTCTGGAAGCGTCGACCAAAACACGAGCCTCGGGCTCATAGAGTACCCCTTCAATGATGACGCCGCCGCTGTTTTGCTCAAAGCCACCCCATTGAACCCTCGCTTGGGTGCCGATGCACCGGTGTTCTATAGAAAGGCTGAGTGTGATGCTTTGCCCGGGTTGCATGCTCAAGGTGACGTTTTGCAGTTCGCCTGAGAAGTTCATGGCGTCGGCTTCCGCCGAGGTGTCCAACGTTTGCGTGACCTCGGCGCTGTAGAGTTCCTGGCTGCCCACGCCCACGCTGTAGTACAGGGTGGTGCTGGAATCGGCCCATGTCTGTCGGGTGCAGGACTGAGGGCCACCGCCACCTTCGATGATGGCGGAGAAATAGACGCTCATGAAGACCTGGGCCTCAATGGGCTGCTCAACGGGTGGGCTCTGCAGGGTGAACACGGGAACGGGACCGTTGGTAACGCCCACTGTGAGGCCGCCGATGGCCGAATCGGTCTGGCCGCGTTGCAGGACGGCTTCTTCGACATCGGCGCCTTCAACGTACAACCGCTCATGAGGGATGATGGACCATTCCACAAACCCAGGGTCATAGGTCATGTCTTGGTTGGCTTGGGCCACGGTTGATGCGGTGACCATGAGGAGCAGACACAAGGTCCCAACCGCCCATGCACGACGCCCCATGCTTGGACCAAACCGTTTCGGTTCAAGAAGCCAATGCACCGATGAACAGGTGCATCACAGGCTTGCGAGGTAGGCGAACATCATGACGACGCCCCCGCTGATGGCCGAGGCGTTCACCGCTCCTTTGGACATGTAGCCACGGTTCTCCAGAAGGGCGCCCAAATAACTGTCAATTTGACAGCCGAGCCATCCTACAACGGCCAAGACAACGCAGAGTTGGGTT
>CALGEM010000269.1 GCA_937881505.1 uncultured euryarchaeote | reverse complement strand
TGGCTTCGTTGCCGAGGACAACACCGAGGCGGCTCGTGGCAAAGCCAGGAATGTCCTTGACCAAAATGCACGTTTTCCCCATCGCTTGGCCCGCTTCTTGCGCCGTGGCGATGGTGTCCTGCGAGGTGCGCTCATGGCGAACCAGTTCAAGCAACTTCATGATGGGAACAGGATTGAAGAAATGCATACCAATCACGCGTTCCGGGTTGCTGGTTGCGCCAGCAATATCGGCAATGGAAAGCGAGGAGGTGTTCGTGCCAAGGATGGCGTGAGCGGGTGCAAGTTTGTCAAGTTGAGCGAAGATGCTGTGTTTGAGGTCAGGCAGTTCTGGAACGGCTTCAATCACCAAATCGGCATCACCGACCGCAACGGCAAGGTCGTCGACCGCCGTGATGTTGGCCGCCCAAGCATCCCGTTGTTCGGGCGTGGTTTTTCCACGGGCGATGCCTTTCTCCCAAAAGGCTGCGATGCGGTCCATGCCGCGCTCAAGCCCTTCTGGAAACGCATCGTAGAGGTTGGTTTGCCATCCGGCTTGAGCGCACACTTGAGCGATACCTGCGCCCATGGTTCCTGCTCCAATCACCGCTACACGTTCAATGGGCATGAACCGAGGATGCGGCTCACCTTCATGATGCTTGTCCGGCGCCTTTCTGTTTTGACTGCGCCAAGACCACACCACCCACGATGAGGGCGAACGAGACCAGCAATGAAGGTCCCAGTTGTTCATTCAACAGAAGCCATCCTGCGAGGATACCAAACGGTGGAACCAGATAGACGTAGAAAGCAGCGGGGCCCGCTCCGATGATACGGATGCCGTCTGCAAACCACACATACGAGAGAACGGTTGAGAACACGGCGAGAAAGACGATGCCGGTCCATGCGTCCACGCTCGGGTTTGTCCAACCGGCGTTCAACGATTCAAAGCCCGCCCACGGTGTGAGAATGGCCAAACCGATGACTGAGGACCATACCGTGAGGTGAAGCGGACTCAACGGACCATCTGCATCGTCGGGCACCTCCGTCATCACCCGTTTCATGATGATGGTCGAGGTTGCCCATGCCAGCGCTGCTCCTGCGATGAAGGCGTTTCCAATCCAGCGGTCAAGTTTGGGAATGGCCGTGTTGGGCGAGGCCAAGAACAGCACGGCGACGCCAGCAAAAGCCAAGGCCAAACCACCGAGAAGGCGCCATGACATTCGCTCGTCCAAAAAGAGGACAGCGAGGAAGGCGGTGAACAACGGGTTGAACGTGATCATCAACGAGGCATCACCTGCTGCGGTGTACCCCATGCCGTACATGAACAACACCTGGTACATGAAGGTGGAATAGAATCCAATCCAACCCACCTGTTTCCATTGTTTCTTCGACGGCGTTGTCCACTGGTCCGTCCACTTGAGGAAGATGAGGAACATGGCGACGACCATCACGTAGCGTATCCACGCCGCAGTGATGGGTTCAACTTCGGTTGCGACCACTCGGCCTGCTGGCCAGCCAAAGCCCCAGATGGCAGCGACGATCACCAGTTTGATGTGAACGCCGACGTTGTTCATTCAAATCGCTCCAAACCCAACTGCAGCATGCGGGTTCGGGGAAGCCCGATTTCCGGTAAGCCTGCTGCTGGGGCGTGGAGCTTGAGACCTTCAATTCTGTTGACGTACAAACCATAACTGGCGATGTCGTCAGGTTTGTAGGGAGTTTCGAGGCCCATTTTCTGAAGCGTTTGACACGCTTTTTCGGAGTAAATCGGGAACAGGTTGGTCGAGAAGTGCATCCATTCCGAGATTCGTTGGGCGTCCACGCCATCAAGGGTCATGAGGTGTTCAAGCAACGAGACATCAGGGTAGGTGGTTGTCCGCAACACCATTTCGACTTCGTTGACGATGTCTTCGGGCCAAGCGAACGGGGCGCGCTCAGCCCACTGGTCAGCGATGCTGATGTGTTCAATCGATTGTTCGGCTTGGACTGCATAGAGCGATTCGATGTAAGAACGGTCTTCGTAAGCATCGGTCACTAAACCGGGCAGGTCTTCGAAAAAGCGTTCACACATTTCGGCGTCCACGCCGTAGAGAGCGACGGGGATCATGAATGACCACTCCAGGACTCAGGCGCTTGCACCAATGCCGGAGGCGATTTGGCGAGCGGTCATGGGCTTCTCAGCCACCCATTGTTGCTTGAAGAGTTCCTTGAGGTCCTCTTCGTCTTGGGCTGTGGGGAGGTGAGCAGCAACGTAGGCGTTCCATTCGTCGTCGGATCCTTCGAAGAGGGTGCCTTCAACGGTGTAGCGCTGGCGCTTGAAGTTGCCAATCTCTCGGTTGAAGTTCTCGTGGGGCACGTACAACTCGGGCGCTCCCTCTGGAAGGTAGCCGCAGAGCTTCTTCACTTCGGCAACGATTTCATCGTGGTAGTGCTTGCGGGCTTCTTCGTTCAGGGTCTCCTTGGACACCTCAATGTCGCCTTCGAGCTTCTTGCGCTCGTCCCAGCGTCCCTTGATGCCCCAGACATAGGCCCAGTGTGCGGATGAGGATTCATCGACACCGAACAGGTCGTGAGCGGTGGCCACCCATTTGTTGATGTAGCGCTGGAGCATGTCCAAAGGAATCACACCGGCCTTGATGATGCGGCGCAGTCCGTTGGAACCGGTACCGAGGTGGAAGGACTCCTCCTTGAGCATGGGCCCCATGCTGGCAGCGAGGGGCTTGAACGCCGAAGTGGAGAGCATGCCGAGTTGGAACTTGCCGTCTCGGTCCACGAACATGGTGTAGCAGAAGAAGTCCAGCCAGTGCGGCATGGGTCGGTTGAAGGCCCCGAGGAGTCGGTCGCCGTCCTGGGCGTTTCGCTCGAGGAGTTTTTGCGCCTCGCGTCGTCCTTGCTGGCCGAAGTAGGTCATGAGGAGGTAAGCCATT
>CALGEM010000268.1 GCA_937881505.1 uncultured euryarchaeote | reverse complement strand
CGCGACCTTGGCCCTCGGTTCCCTCTTCATCGTGCTGAAGCTCATCGAGTGGAGCCCCCTCATCGCTGAGGGCTTCACCCTCGCCACGCAGCAAGGTTCCATCTTCTACATCGCCACGGGCGCCCACGGACTTCACGTCTTCATCGGCCTCCTGGTGATGCTCTACCTCATCTTCAAAGCCGACACCGTTGGCTTTGACGAAGAAAACGGTCAGGGCATCGAGTACTTTGGTCTGTACTGGCACTTTGTCGACTTGGCTTGGGTGGTCATCTTCCCAGCCTTCTATCTGTATTGAGGTGAGATAATGGGAGAACACGAAACATCTGGAATCTTTGAATCGATTGTTGAAAAATTGCCTGGAGGCTACGACATTTACTTTTGGAACTTCGTCATCTTGATGTTCTTCACGTTGTTCGAAGTCGCCGCCGTTTTCTTTGAGAAAATCCCAGGTACGGACATTGAGATTACGCTCTATGCCGTTTGGGCCATCTTGATTGGCGTTGGTGTCATCAAAGGCTACGGCATCGCTGCCTACTTTATGCACCTGAAGGGCGATCCTCGCATCTACACCCGAACAGCGCTGTTCCCCGTGCTCTTTGTGCTGTTGATGCTTTGGGGCATTGGCCTTTCCAACCCCGGGTCTGTCCAAGCGCTACCAGACTGGTGCACCCCCAACTGGGAATTCGCCAGCCAGCGCTAAGGTGATAGCGTGCAAAAAATGGGAAAGGTGCCGCTGACCTTGCTATTGGCCGTCCTGCTTCTCGCTCCTGCCTCAGCCTATATGGGAAAACAACTGGCGCGCGGCCCCGTTGATTCGTTCACCCTCACCGACCAAAGCGGTGAGAACTACACCTTTGGGATTGATACAGAAGGCGTGGTTATCGTCTCCTTCATCTTCACCCGATGCCCCGATGTTTGTCCGGTGTTGACGCAAAGTTTGAGCGCCGTGGAAGCGGAGTTGAACGAAGATGAGCGCAAGGATGTGACCTTTGTCTCCATTACCGTCGACCCGGAATACGATACACCGGAAGCGCTCACAGAGTACAGCGAACGCATGGGAGCTTCGTGGCCTCACCTGACGGGAACGGCCGAAGAATTGCAGCCGGTATGGGACATGTTTGCCGTGGTGGTTCAACAGAACGTCATTGACATGCACGTGATGGATTACCAGCCGGGTGAAGCCTCCGTCACGCTTGTTGACACAAACAACAACAGCAGTCAACACATGTTCCAGTACGATGGTTGGGACGCCACTGCATTCGCTGCCGAGCAAGCAGGTTGGAGTTTGAATTCCTCTGGAGGCATGATCATCGGTATCAACGGGACGGAATCCCCCGATGATTGGGCATGGTGGTGGGAGTTGAACCTGTGGAACACCACGTCGGAAGCATGGGAGGTTTCTGGCGTCGGCATGAACGATGTTGATGCGTTGGAAATACCGCACATCGCTTGGATGCGTTCCGATACCAACCGCTCACTCCTTCCTCAACCCGATGTTGAGATGGCTTCGAGCGTGACCGTCCAATGGTCCAATAATTCCACCGAGGTGGTCAACATTGAGCAATTTACAGGATACCACATCACACAAGGCGCGCTCATCGGTGCAGGCATGAACACCACGAATGAGCTCGGTTCTTGGGGACATTTCATGACCGATATCAACAACCAAACATCTCCACCCGATTGGGAATGGTATTGGACGTTGTATGCTTGGAACGAGACCGGTGAAGCATGGAACTACTCCAATGTTGGCCAGGATGATCTTATTGAGCCCACCCACATCGCTTGGGCACCAAATTACACCGACCCTTCAGCCATACCCGCCCCAACCAGCGATGCATCCGATGAAACGGTCTGCAACGGCCACGGCTGGGAGATGGGCAGCGGCGCCTCCAAGCATTGCATGTGCGACAGCGGCTACACCTGGGGCGAAAACGACCAGTTGTCTTGTGTGCCCGAAACCACCGAAGAGTACAACGTCGGCCATTCAACCATCACCTATATTCTCAATCCGGACCTTGAACCCACCGTGGCCTGGACCGGTGATGCCTGGCGCGTGGAAGACTTCACCGCCGACGTGAGGGAACTCCTTGAGAAGGAACAATTGGGTGGCTACGAGGCAGGATTCATCCCTGCACTGCCCTTTGCCATGACCCTCTCCACACTGCTTGCTGCCTTCGCTCTCGCAGGCGTGCACCGAACCAAAGTGGACAACGAGTAGGGGCGAAAGAAGAAAAAGCGGCGCCACTCCCGGGGAAGCAAAGCAGTCGTCGCATAGCCTGGTATTGCGCCGGATTTGAAATCCGGTGTCCCCGTGACTCGGGAGTTCAAATCTCTCCGACTGCGCCACTCCACTTCCGAGAAGATTCAGGGAAGACTTCTCAAACTCCGCCCTCCCTCAAGGGAGCATGCGCAGGGGTACATTCGCCATCTGTCTCATCGCCAGCATGCTACTCGCAGGCTGTCTCGGACCCTCAACCGCTGATTGGGGAAGCGGGTCAGGAGCGGTTCAGGTGAATTTCTCCATGGAAGAAACGACCGTGAAAAGCAGCCTGTCGGGCGATTCAACCAGCAACAGCGTCATTCCAGTTGGATGTATTCCCGGAACCGCGGGTGGGGATCTGCAACAAGGCAACGGAACGGCCATTTCCTTCACGGGCTACCTCGCCGCCAGCGCATTTTACGACAGTCATAACCAGCAGAGCACACGAGGACTTGCCTTTGGTGTGACCACGGCTGTTGCCATTCAATCCATGTCGTTCAGCGACGCTGCCGCCGTGGTTGATGGTGATGGAGCGCGTATCGACCTCAAGGATTGGTCGGACCCACTCTACCCCAAAACAGGCTCTGGTTCGGTGAATCTCGAACAATTGGATTCGGAAGCAGACACCAAGTGGTTTGTTCTCGGCCTCATTCCCACCACAGAAGACGTGCTCTACGGACTGACCTCCCTCAACGAATGGCACCAGCCCGTTTCCATCCACGGCTACATGGTCGCCACTGAAGGAGCCGGTTCCAACGCCGTAGGAGAGTTGAAGTCTTGGCACGGCGCAACCAACGAGTGTTCCCTTAAAGTTGAATCAAACACCAACAGAGAGGACCTCTACGTTCTCGTCACCGGCATCACCCTTGAGGAAGCCACCGTTTCAGCCAACGGTGAAGCGGACGACGAATGGGTTCAGGGCGATGTACCCTTCTTGGGCCGTGGGGGCTTCATCATGTTCTTCCTCGTTGGGGGTATCGGTGGGTCAGTTGGCCTCTTCATCGTCTCCAAAGGTATGATCATGAAATCTGCCGGACGCTCCATGCGTATCCTGATTGGCGAAGAAGGCATGAAGAAAGCTGCCAGCGTCAAGAAAGACGCAAAAGCAGCCAAAGCTGCAGGGATGGAATCGCCTGAAGAACGGCAACGCCGAAAGGACCGAGAACGACGTGAAGCAGAAAAGGAGCGTCGTCAGGCGGAGAAAAAGAAAGAGGCCTCTGCTGAGAAAGCATCCAAGAAGAAGGACGAAGGCGCCTTGGGTGGTTTCGACCTCGACAGTGTCCTTGCATCCACTTCCACGAGTGGGCCTGGTCGCTCTGCGCCAACTGGACGAAAGAGTTCCGTGGTGGCAACCGAGGCCGCTGAGGAAATGGACCGGATGAGCGCCCACCAAGAGACGGCCACAACGTCATCCCTTCCTGCTTCGTTCTCGCAGCAGCGCCGAAGTGCACCGCCAACGCAGACACGGTCCGAGCAACCTGCAGAAGCGCCCAGCAAGCCCAAGGTTCGACGGCGAAAGGCCGTGAAGAAGTCTGCTCCCGAACCTGCAGAAGAGTCTGCTCCGCCCGCTCAGCAATACGATGACGACGAGGATTTCTCTGATTTCTCGTTCTAATTTGGCCTCATGAGATAGGCTGCGTGTTTGAGCACCGTCATGCTCAACGGTGTTGAACCAATGTTCTCACCGTCGATATTGATGGCGGTTGGCTCTTCTGTGTCAATTCGCAACGAAGTGAATCGGTGGTAGTCCACCCTTGGATGAAACACGTGGCGTCCTTCTTTTTTGAGCATACCAAAGGCCTTGAGCACGTCGCGGCGGCCCATTTTCTTCAAAATACCGATGTCCATCAGTCCGTCGTCTGTACTTGCACCGGGAGCAAGAGGGAGCATCGAGCCACCTGTCTGTGTGTTTTGAACCAAGAAGAGCGTGAAATCGTCGGTCGTGTAGCGATCGTCCAGGGTGAGGGTTGCCGTGCGACGGCGGTTGGCCATGATGGCCAACAAAATACCAACATCGTAGCGAATCGGCCCCATCCATCGCATCTTCTCGGCTTGAATCGTCGAATCAACGCCCAACCCCCACGTGACAAGGTTGTGGCTGTAGCGAACCATGGGCTCGCCGGTCGCCCCAGGCAGCCCTTCAGTCAATTCTACCCTCGCGAGGTCAAGGGCTTGACGATGCCCACGAAGCATGGCTTCAACTGCCTGCTCAACCGATGACAACTTCAGGTCATGAGCATGGGAATTGCCCGTGCCTGCTGGAATGATAGCAAACGTCTCCTTGCCTTTCTTCCCAAGGAGCATCCGGCCGGTGATCGCTTCGGAAAGTGAGCCATCGCCACCTACGACAGCAATAACTTCGTTCTTTCCAACCACCAAGGCAGACGCCATGGTCACCAAATGGCCGCTGTAGGCCGAATAGGAACTCTGAATCTCAACGCCGGCCTCCTTAACCAATTCAATCACGCGTTCGGCCACAGCACGGCCTTTCTTCTTGCCAGAAAAGGGGTTGACCAGCAGATGGACTTTTTTGGGAAGGTCAACGCTTTCCCCTTCGAGTTGAAAGACTTCAGCAAACACAGGGCGATGAGCGCCCTTCTTTTTGCGACTTGAGGGGTCGTGCTCAAACTCCATCGGTTCCAGAAGCCCCTCCTGAGGATTGCTGCCCATGCACCGCTCAGGGGACTGAAGCGCTTCAATCCTTCTCCAGCAAGCGGTTTTTGTAATTATGCATAATGAATAATATATGCTCCAACCTGAATATTTCGCCGGATTTTACCTCTTTTTCTCCCGTGGAAGTCATGCAAGCAGTCATGAACAAGAGGTCCCTCGGCTGAGTGTGGCTGAGGATTGGAGCGATGCAGACCGCATGTTCATGGAACATGCCCTGTTGGTTGCAGAACGAGGTCGCGGAAAGGTCAGTCCGAACCCGCTGGTCGGCTGCGTGCTGGTCAAAGACGGCGAGGTCATCGCTGAAGGTTGGCACGACCATCTCGGCGGCCTGCACGCTGAACAGATGGCCATTCACGACGCTGAAGAAAAAGGGCATTCACCTAACGGGTCCACCGCTTATGTCACATTGGAACCGTGCAATCACTTTGGTCGAACACCACCATGCACAGAAGCCCTGATGTGGGCAGGTGTCAGCAAAGTCATCATCGCTCACCACGATCCCAACCCAACAGTCAGAGGTGATGGATGTCGTGTGTTGGAAGCCGCCGGCATACCAACTCAGACCGGCCTCATGGAAGAGGAAGCCCACGATCAGATGCGGGCGTTCATGCATTGGTGCACCCATCGTCGCCCCTTGGTCACGGTCAAGTTGGCCCTTGACGCCCACGGGTCAGTGGACGACCGAAGTGAAGAACCCCAGCGCTTCACATCAGCGGGATGCCTGGAGAAAGTTCACGAATTACGAAGAGATTGTGACGCCGTCCTGGTGGGCGTGGAAACGGTCAACCGAGACGACCCCCAGCTCAACGTGCGTTTGGTCCCTTCAACTCGGCAACCCCTTCGGGTGGTCATCGACCCAAATCAGCGCATTGATGCCAAGGCCCAACTTCTCGCTGACGAAGGAGAAACACTGCTGATGCAAAACAACTTC
>CALGEM010000267.1 GCA_937881505.1 uncultured euryarchaeote | reverse complement strand
CATCTGTATCTGCCCATTGTGTTGCTTCATTTGGTTGAGCGTCATCAGTATCTGCCCAACCGTCTTGGTCGGCATCTGGGCAACCTAGAGTATTGTTACGCCATGAATCACCCCATTCCGAAGGACAAGAGTCGATGTTATTGCCGACTTGATTGTCGCCATATCCGTCGAAATCACTGTCTTGCCACTGAGTTGGGTCATTAGGAAATACATCAGCTCCATCGCTAGATGTCCATGAGCCGTCACCATCAGAGTAACCATCACCATCTGAATCTGGACAACCCAACCTGTCGTTAGTCGAATATCCTTCTTGACCTGGACAAGCATCGTCTACAGCATCATCGACTCCATCACCATCGATATCTTGACTTCTTGTATGGTCGTTGGGGAATGCATCAGCACCATCGGAAACAGTCCATGATCCGTCAGGGTCAGAGTAGCCATCGCCATCGGTATCTGGACAACCAAATCTGTCTTGATTCGAATATCCCTCTGTTCCCGGACAATCATCTCCATTGGTTCCTAGTGGATTGTCTCCATAACCATCACCATCATCATCTACCCACTGTGTTGCATCATTTGGCCACTCATCTGCGCCATTAGCAATAGTCCATACCCCATCGGCGTCTGAGTATCCATCGCCGTCGGTATCTGGGCAGCCAAATCTGTCCTGGTTGGAGAATCCTTGAGTTCCAATACAAGCATCTGGGTTGTTACCGGCTGGATTGTCGCCATATCCATCGCCATCAGTATCTTCCCATTGAGTACTATCTGATGGGAATAGGTCATCTGCATCTGCATAGCCATCACCATCGCCGTCAGGACATCCTAGATTGCCAAGTTGAGTTGATGTTCCAAAAGTGATTGGACAATTGTCGGGGTTCACTCCACCAGCATTGTCACCGTATCCATCACCATCTTGGTCAGCCCATTGAGTAGGCTCATTGATGAAAGCATCCGCACCGTTGGCGGTGGTCCATCCTGCACTAGGGTCAGAGTAACCGTCACCATCGTTATCCGGGCAGCCAAATCTGTCTTGATTTGAGTATCCTTCATTTCCTAAGCAAGCATCGCCATCGGTCCCAAGTGGATTATCACCGTATCCATCATCATCATCATCTATCCACTGTGTTGCATCATTTGGCCATTCATCTGCGCCATTAGCGATAGTCCATCCACCATCAGCGTCAGAGTATCCATCGCCGTCTTGGTCAGCGCACCCGTTCCGGTCCTGACTGGACGGTCCAGCGACGCTACTGCATGCGTCTGCTCCGTTCGCTACGGTCCAACCGCTGTCCGGGTCAGAGTAGGAATCTCCGTCGGTGTCGGTGCAACCGAAACGGTCGCCGGTGGAATTTCCAGCGGTCGATGTACAGGCATCCGGTTGGTGGCCAGCAGCGTTGTCGCCGTAGCCATCGTAATCGCCGTCAGCCCACTGTGTGACTTCACTTGGGAAGGCATCGGCGCCGTTGTTGACGGTCCAGTTGCTGTCGGGGTTTGAGTAGCCGTCGCCATCGGTGTCTGGGCAACCTGTTCGGTCGATGGTTGACGTACCAGCGGTGGTGTTGCAGTCGTCATCATCGTCCTCGTAGCCATCAAGATCGGTGTCCTGCGTCAAGTTGCTGAGGGTGAAATCGCCGGTCATGGCGACGGCAAAGAACTGTGGCCCCGTCGGGACACTGGTGCCAAGAACGTGGAGTTCCCACGTGCCTTGGGCTGGAGATGCCAAGGTCAGGCCGCGGAGGTTGTCGAGGTTGTTGCTGAGGTTGGTCCAGGTGCCTGAAGGGCTCTTCAACGCCAAATCGAGGTCGTTGACCAGATTGGTTGACGCCGAGGGCGTTGAGGCAGGGTCTGTCCATGCCAAAGCGATGTTGATGTCGTCCGCACTATTGGGCACATTGAACGACCAGCCCGAATCGGCGTTGGTGGTGACCGAATGACCGTAGAGATAGGAGGTGTTCATCGCCTGGGACATGTTGATTCGTCCCCAACCTTCGTGGTTGTTGGGCGCTGCTTCACCCGCACCGTTCGTGGAGGAGGAATACTGCCCTGTCATGTCATGTGCGCTGGCGGTAAAGATGGCTTTCACCAAATCAGAGGTCGGGTTTGATTCACCGAGGTTCTCCATCAGGTGTTCCAACAACAAGGCCGAAGCGCCGGCTGTCAAGGGTGTGGCCATGCTCGTGCCACCCATGTAGGTGTAGCTGGCGTTGTGGGCGAGCCAACCGACCGAGGTGGTGCTACGGGACTTTGTGGAGAGAATCATCGTCCCCGGTGCAGAGAAATCCGGTTTGAGACGGCCGTCATCGGTGGGTCCACGTGAGGAAAAAGCCGCCATACCCTCGGGGTTGTCGGCCAGCCGGTCGGTGGAAATAGGTGAGCCGTAGTCGGTGCTTCCCCAAACCCACGTCATGTTTCCGCGGTCGTTTTCGGTGGCACCAACCGTCAAGACGTTCTTCGCCGTGGCGGGGCTGCCCATGGAATCCAAGTCGATTTCACCGTTCATGTTGGCATCGACACCTTCGTTCGCTGCAGCGAAGAGGATGACCATCTCGTCGTGGGTGCGGGCGCTGGCGTCTGCCTGCATCGATGAGGTCGTGTATTGGCCTGCCACGGCAGATCCCCACGAATTGGTGTGGATGCGACTCCCGTTGGCCCAGGCGAGTGCGAACATGTCATCAAGGTCGTTGGGAATGCCAAGCAATTTTTCCTCACCGTTGTGCGTGGTCGCAATGGAATGCACCAGAAGATGGGCTTCGGGAGCGGCGCCAATGATGTCGCCGTTGCTGTGGGTGCCGTCGCCAAGAACTGAGCCTGCGACGTGGGTGCCGTGGCCGTGGTGGTCCTCGGCGTCATCGCCGCATGGGCTCAAGCCATAGGCCGTGCACACCGAGGCCGGAGGTGCGAAGGAATGGATGCCTGTGATGTGGTCTCTGAAATCGGGGTGCATGTTGGAGTTGTTCACGCCGTTGTCCAGTCCAGTATCGGCGACGGTGACGATGATACCGCTTCCGTCCAGCTCCGACCAGGAACTGTCGATGCTGGCCATGATGGTGCTGTCCCAGGTATCGTCGACGTTCATCACTTCAATGCCTTTTGAGTTCATGATTTCGTAGAAGGGACGGGGTTCCACCCATTCGATGGCGTCTTGGTCAACCAGCCAAGCCAATCCATCGGTATCAATGGCCATGGTGGCGAATCGACCGCTGTGCGTGTCGAGAACGATATCACCTCGCTGGCTCAATCCCTCGGGTAATGCTTCACCGGAGAGAACGACGTTCACAATGGCGCCTGCGTCGTTGACGAATGGATTGGGCGCGACCATCTCAAGGCCGAGCAGGCCACGAACGAGGTCGGTTTGCACTTTGTCGGTGGCGTCCAACACTGCAAGGCCGAGGACGTTGAGTTGTGCCAGTTGTGCAGGCGTTTGGCTGTTGACATGGCAGTGGAAACTGGCAGGTGGGAGGAAGGAGAAACAATCAATGCCGGCCCTGTCAAGGTCGTGGAACCAATCGCTTGGCACGGGGTAGGTGTGGCCCAAAATATGGTATCCATCAACCGTTGATTCACCCGTTCGTTCGGTCCATTCTGTTGGTGGAACCAACTGCACGTCTCTGTAGCGCAAAGCGGTCTCGCCACTGGCCTCTTCGCTGTTCATCCACCCGTATTCGGCCGTAGCGGTGGGTGAAACGCCAACCTGCTGAAGCCATTCCAACGCCGCATCCGTTTCGGGTTCGTACGACGATTGTTCGGCCCCAGCGAACGCCAGAGGAGACAGCACCTGCACCAAAAGCAGGGTCATGAAAACGAGGGATGTCCGGCGGCGCTGCGTCTGCATGGGACCTACGACGGCGGGGAACCTCATCAAAGATTGGTTGAGCGGTCGCATCAACACGGCCCCCATAGCGAGGGTTCAAGAGTCTCGGTCATTGCCGTGGCAACATGACGAGGGCACACGCTGCAAAAGCCAACAGCGACAAGATGTCCCCCGAGGACATCAACGACAGTGCCGATGTCCTTGGAAAGCAGATTTGGCGTGTCGTCCCTTACGCCAAGAAATACCCCAAGCGGGTGCTCACGGGCATTTTCGCCAACGCTGCGGCCCGTTTCTTTGACCTGATGCCCTTTGTTGCCATCGGTCTGGCCGTGGATTACTTCACCACGGACATGCTTTCGGGGCCAAACATCATTCAATCCTTGGTGACCTCCATCGCTGACAATCCTGGTATTGGTTACGGCGTGCTCATCTTCCTTGGTTTCCTGTGTCTTGCTGTGTTTCAGGGTATCTCGGAATACGCGTGGCAAACGCTGGGCTACAACATCCAGCACGATTTGCGAATGGACGCCACTCGCTCCCTCATCGCCATGGAGGCCTCCTACTACGACCTGCGTCAAACGGGGCAGATCATGTCGGTGCTCTCGAGCGATGTTAACCAGCTGGAAGACGTCGTTTCCGATTCATCAACCTCCATCATTCGAATCATCATCACCTTCGCCACGGCTTTTCTCATCCTCGTGTTGATGTCATGGAAATTGGCGGCTGTTCTGTTCACACCCATCATTTTCATTGTGCCCGCAGTGTACTGGTTTTCGACCCGGGTTCAGCGTAAATACCGCAAGCAACGAGAATCAACCGGTGACATCCACGCCGTACTTGAAAACCTCATCTCGGGTATTTCCGTTGTTCAAGCCTACAACGCCGAAACGTGGGAAGCGGACCGTGTTGCCGCTGAATCTGGTTCCTACCGCGACCAAGCCATGGGGGCCAGCAAAGACCGAAATCGCTTCATTCCCATGATTTACGCCACGGCAGGCGTGGCCTTTGGTCTCCTCGTTACAGCCGGCGGCTACCTCGCAAACCAAGGCGAGATCACCACTGGGCAACTCGTCACGTTCTTACTCATCAGCACCCGTATGACCATGCCGATGTTCATCTTCGGCATCTTGGTCAACCAGCTGCAACGCGGTGAAGCAGCGGCTCGTCGGGTGTTCGCTGCGATTGACCTCGAGCCGACCATCGTTGACAACGAGGACGCAGTGGCCTTGGAAGGTGGTATCAAAACCGTGGAATTCAACGATGTGTACTTCACTTACCCCAACACCACCATCAAGGTCCTCAACGGTATTTCCTTCAAGGTGAGCGAGGGCGATTTCCTGGGCGTCATGGGCCACACCGGTGCGGGGAAAACGACGATTCTCAAACTGCTCATGCGCTACTACACGCCCGACAGCGGGGATGTGCTGGTCAACGGCCGCCCCATCACGGACTTCACCTTGCATTCGCTTCGCGAGGCCATCGGTTTTGTCAGCCAAGACCCCTTCCTGTTCTACGGGAGTGTCAAGGACAACGTGGTCTACAATCAGGAAGCGACCGATGAACAACTGGTTGAGGCGCTCAAGATGGCCGGTGCTTGGGAGTTCGTTCAGGAATTGGAGAACGGTGTTGACACCATGGTGGGCGACCGTGGCGCCATGCTCAGCGGTGGTCAACGTGCCCGAATCTCCCTCGCCAGAGCGCTCTTGAAGGCGCCAAGCCTGCTCATCCTCGACGAAGCCAGCAGCGCTTTGGATGCAGAGACGGAACGCCGAATTCAGGAGAACCTGCTCTCTTCAGGCAAAGAGCGGGCGACCATTGCGGTCGCCCATCGTCTCAGTACGATTCGAAACGCCAATGAGATTCTCTCCATGGTCGACGGGGCCATCGTGGAACGTGGCCTGCACGATGACTTGGTGGCTTCTGGTGGCGTCTACGCCAGCCAGTGGACCATCCAAACTGGCGACATGGCCGGTTTGTGATCAGGGCGAGGGTTGCTTTCGCACCAATCCGATGTTGACCAGCGCAACGATGAGCAGCGCTGTAGAGAACCAAAGCGGCATCAACGGAACGGTGTCAAAGGAGAAAGGCAACCAGGACAAGAGGGATTCACCGCGTGCGTAGGTGCCACCCAGCGAAGCGGTCAGCAACACCATCCCGACGGCGGCCATGCCTCCAAGTGCTTGCCATCGTCGTCCGAGGTGTCGTGTCCAAATATCGGGGCCGTGGGCGCGGCGTGCGAGCAGGACGCCGATGGCCAAACCAAAGGCGGATGAACCAAGCAGCATTTTGTTGATGAGCAACGGATGGTCAAGCCCCTCGCCGGGACTTGATTGGATGCCCGTCATGATGGCGAAAGGAAGGGCAAGGAGGCCGAAGGCCAAGGCAAAATGAGCGACATGGTCGGCGAGTTGCAGGTGTCGCTTCATGCCCAACCAGCCATGACTGCCCAAGCCAGCAAGAAGGAAGGCGATCCCCGCCATGGCAAAAGAACCGACGGCGAGTTCGGTGGTCACCACGTGAAGTGTTGGGGCCGATACCATCAGGCCACCTCCTCGTGTTCATCCGAATCAAACGCATCGAAGTCCTTGGCCGTGGTCGTGCTCTGGCGTTGGAGCGAGAGGAACGCTGCGATGAAGACGAAGAGCATCGCCATGGACTGAACGTAGGCTGAGGTTTCATCCACTGACCACGAGGGCTCTTCGCTCTGCAATTGGAACCAAGGCGTGGTTTGGTCGGGCCCCTCGCCTTCGAGATGGGCGCGCCATTCAAGTTGCACCGGTTGCAAACTCGCAGGGAGTGCAAATTCCCACGCATTGTCTCCAGAGGTGGAGACGGTCGCCGTGTTCACCTCGCCACCCGAAACTTTCCACTCAACGGCCACCTGGTCCACGTGCTCCGTGGTTAGGGTGATGGTGGTAGCCTCGCCGATGTCTCGTCGAACGGGTGGCTCAAAGTCGGACGCCAACCTTGGGAGGTCTTCGGGGACTTCACGGACATCGATGGTAGCCGGGCTTGTCGAGGCACCGAAGAACGGGGCTTCGCTCCCGTCTTCGCTCCCGTGATGAATGGATGCATGGAGGGTCGCCGTGCCCACCGAAGGGGCGCGTAGCGTCCAGTGAACCGTGTGTTCGGTTTGACCAGATGCAATGACCGCTTCGACATAATTCTCACTTCCTCCCTCGCTGTTGGACAGGATGGTCCAGCCTGCGTCGGCAGGTGTGTCGCCTGCGCCCGAGAGGTCGGAGAGAAGGAAGAAACCAAGCAGACCGGTGCTGGTCGTCTCGATATCAGAAACGGTGACCGATACGCTGGTGAGCAAGCCTTCGTAGGCCACGCTTGGAGCATTGACCACGACGCTGGCGGTTGAGGAACGGTTCATGTCAGCGTCGCCGTGGCAGGCGCCTCCGCATTGGGCATCAAACGTTCCCGAGCCCACGCCATTGGGGTTGGCTGAGCCAAGGGAGGGCGCCAGCAACAACGTGAGCACCACGAGCATCAGCGAGATTCGCTTCATCAGGCATCACCTCCTTTGCGGCCGGCGAAGAACAGTGGGATCAGCATGCCCAGCAGCATCAAGATGCCCAGACCCAAACCGAGGCCGGTCGCAGGACCAGGTTCTTCCAGGATGATGGGTTGCAGCGTGGTTGCAATCCCATCGGCTCCGTTGAGGAAGGTACGTTCGTCGTTGACGGGCTGGACCGCGTAGGTGTTGACGCCGCTCATGGGTGGCTGGTCTTGGTAGGACTGGCTGTTGGTGGTCGCGATGAATTGACCGTTGCGATGAATGTTGAATTCAACCGCTTCTCCACTCCACTCCCATGTCAGGTCAACCTTGCCGTTTCCATCGTTGAACACACGCAGGTTCTGCACGGCCGGGCCTGTTGAAACGGTCAATTCCATCGTGGTTTCCGCCGTGGCACCAAGGTCGTCGGACACCAGTAAGTGCACTTCAGTGTCCTTCGTCAGCACCAACTCCAGGCTTGCCCCCGTTGCTGTAGCACCGTCCCACGACCACGTGAACTGAACAAGTTCGCCATCAAGGTCGGTTGAGGCTTCGGCTGAGAGCACGGTGGTTTCGTTGAACCATACCGCTGAGGAAACGAGGGTCATCTCCGCAACGGGAGGAAGGTTCTCGAGCACCGTGCTCGCTTGACGTGATGTTGTCAGTTCACCGTCGCTTGCTTCCACCACCAACTTCCACGTTTGTCCGGGTGCGAGTTTCTCAGCAGGCACCGAGGTGGCGTTGGCTAAACCTGCGTCTCTGAACCCGTTTTTGTACCAGGTCGTGGTGAACGATGCAGCGTCACCGTCAGCGTCCGTGACGGTGATGACCGGCACCAGATTCTGGAGGGCGTTGGCTTCAGACGGCCAAGCGATGTTCGCTTCAGGTGCGGCGTTGACGATGGTCGCAGATGACGTCATGGCGGTGGTTTCGTCACTTCCATCGCTCACCGTGATGACGGCGTGCCATGCATCACCTCGCTGAAGCGAGGTGGCGTCCAAAACCAGGCTGTTGGCACCGTCGCTTTGTTCAACATCGTTGAGGTACCAGCGCACATCAACGACCTGGACATCCTCGCCGTCAGGGTCTTCAACCGTCAAATTCACGCTCAGCGGGTCGTTTGCGCTGAAGCTGGGGGACGTCAGGACAGCGCTGACCACGGTGGGTGCGGCGTTGCCAATCGTCTGTTGGGCGCTGCTTGTCGTCAAGGACCATGCTTCGCCGTCAGATACCCGAACAAAAGCCGTCCATGCGTCGCCCTTTGAGGTTCGGTTGGCGGGGAGCGGGTTCACGCCGTCAACATCAGTTTGGTGGATGCCATCTTTCATCCACATGACTTCGGCATCGGCGATTTCGTCCCCGTCTAGGTCCGTTGTCGTCCATGCGGCCGTGAGGTCGTCAAGCGTGGTGGCGTCCGTCGGGGTCACGACCACGCTGTCAACCACGGGGGCCTGATTGCTTGAGCCCACGACCATGTCTGTTGAGGCAAACCAATCCGACATCGCTTCGCCGTCGGAGATACGCACCTCCACCGTCCATGTGTCGCCAACGCGTGTCGCTACGGCAGGCAACGTGCTGGTGTTGTCGAGGGACGTAAACACGGCACCCTCCAACAACCACCTGGTCTCGGTGGCGGTGATGGTGTCGCCGTCGGCATCGTCCGTCTGGTAGGTGAAGGTGACATCGTCGTTGGTGTCGGGCGTTTCACTGCTCACATCGATGGAGGTGATGGTCGGTACTGAATTGGTGATGAGGACGGAACTGGAGGTCACCGATGCCCCAGCATCCTCGCCGTCAGAAGGTGTCACCACTGCATGCCACGCCTCGCCCTTGGCGGTGGCGGTGGCTGGGAGGATGGCGGATGTTTGCCCTGGTTGGGCAACACCGTTGCGATGCCAAGACACGGTGGTGCCGCTCTCGGCGTCTCCGTCGTCATCGGCGTAGGTGTAGGTGAGGGTCAAATCGTCGCTCGTGGTTGGTGTTGATGGAGCGATGTTGAGGTTGGTAGCTGTGGGTGGCGTGTTGGTGTTGATGTCTTCGCTCACGGAGGTTGAGAGTGTCCCGTAGAGGTCGCCGTTATCGTTGCCGTTGTCGTTGCCGTGCAGCACGGCCAGGTCAACCTGAACGGTCCCACTGCCGCTGGCGGGGGCCGTCCAATCAACGGTCCACGACGTGCTGGTCCAGGTGTTGTGCGTTGCTTGGAAGCCGTTCGAGGAAACTTGGGCGGCACCGCCCGGGTTGGAGAGCGCACCTTTGCTGACCTCGAGGTTGAAGCCGCCACTGAGCGGGTTGCCTGACATACCGATGCTGAGGCTGTAGGTGGTTGCGGGTGTGTAGGAGGAAGGCAGGCCGGACAAGATCGCGTTTACGCCGTTTGCACCACCGCTGTGGCAGCCGCATCCCGAACTGCTGTTGAATTTCGCATTCTTCTTGGCCGTCGCAAGGTCGGCCTGCGTGGCCATCAGAAGGAGGAACACGAAGAGAAGCACGCCTCCTTTGTTCATGGCTCCTCATCAATCCATTTCCTTTTGATTCTTCGTCTTGAGGTCAACCCTTTGCGTCTTCTTTGCCTTCAAGGCCCACGAGGCGGTCAACGTAGGTGATGAACGACGAGATGAGCAAAAACAAGGGTATCCCCAAGACAAGGGCCCAAACACCGATGGTCAACCCCGCCACTCGGACATCATCGAAGATTTCACCCACGATGATGAGCATGCCCACCATGAGGATGCGACCGAGCACCAGTAATGGGCGTACAGAGCCCCACATGGCACCTGCTTCCGTGGCGTGGTCCGGCTGGTCCATCGCTGAAAGGCGTTCAGCGAGTGATGGTCGGGCCATGGGCTGTTAACCTTGGATTCCATGATGAACGTTCGCCATCCAAAGACGGGCGCCAACGGCCTTTCCCAGCCTTTGTGTTCAAGCGGTGCGGACGCGGTCGTCAATTTGGGCGCCCTCGCCAGCACGGCCACCGGTTCGTCGAATTTCTCTCCAGGCTTTGATGACGCCTTGGCCGTAAGCCCACTGGGCGAGGAAAACAAAGAGCGGCGCCAAGAACACCGTGCCAACCGAACGATGAGGCGAGGTGCCAATGGCAGCTCCAAGCCATGCGATGGCGATGTAGAGGCAGACCAGGCCAAGCGGGATGTGGAAGGCGATACGAGCGAGGTCCCAATCGCCTGCGAGCGTGAACCAAAGGTCGGCTTCAGCCCCGCCCGACAAGCCACCGTAGAGCATGGCAGCGAGGGCGAGCACCACAAGAGGCGGGAAGAACCCGATGGCGGTGTGCGACCATGTGGCGATTTCAGGCCATCGCTTGTTGGCGACCATGCGGGTGTAGCCGTAGTTTCGCATCTGCTTCATGTAGGGCTTGAACGGTCGGCGGCGACGGTGTGGCATCACGTTGGATGGGTCGATGAACAGCTTGTGGCCCTTGCGTTGAATCTTGGCGTCAAGCACGACGTCTTCCGCCCCGATGCAGCCTTCCTCAAAGAAATCCACTTCTCGGAGGTTGGCCATGCGGTGAGCGCAGTTGACGCCGGGGTTGTGGGTAATGGGCACCAATTCGCCTTTGGGTTGGGCGCCGTAGCGGGTGCCAGCGGTCATGAATTTGGTGCAGAAGGCCACGTCAGCGCACTTGGCACCGAACGGGTCGTCGTCGGGGGCAAAGTTGGGTCCGCCCACCGCACCGACTTCGGGGTTGTCGAACCAGCGGACCAGTTTGGCGACCCAATCGAGGGGTGGAACGGTATCGTCGTCGGTGAACAGCACGAGGTCGTGGTCCATCTGACGAAGGGCGAAGTTGCAGGCGTCGGCCCGGTTGCGCGACGGGTCGTCAATCCACGTGGCGCCGTGCTTTTCGCAGACAGCCTTGGTGTGGTCCTTGGATTTGGAGTCGGCGATGATGAGCTCAAAGTGTGGGTAGGTTTGTTTGCCAAGGCGCTCGAGCACGATGTCGAGTTCGTCGGCGTTGTTGATGGTTGGAATCAGCACGGCCGTTTTGTACGGCGTACCGTCTTCTTTGAGCAGAACGGGGACCGTTTCACTCTCGCCCATGGGATAGGCGAGACGCCCGCCTCATAAGAAATCAAGGGAAACCTGCCCCATGGGTCATATGCGCGGAGAATTCAATGGTGAGTTGAAACCGCGCATGAACGCGTCCGTTCATGCTTGCTTTTGTGCTAAGTTCATAAGCCGTCGCGAAGGGCTTTTGGCATAGAGAGGGATGAACTCATGTTGAACGTCACAGCCCGGCAGGACTTGATGAACAAAATTGTAGAGACTTTGGGCGTGGTCGTCGAGGACGCACGCTTCGAGTTCAAAGAAAACCAAATGCAGGCAACGGTCGTTGATGCATCGCACGTTGCGATGATCGACATGAAGGTCGACGCCGCTGCTTTCGATACCTGGGAGGTTGAAGAAAACGACCTCGCACTGGAACTGCGCAAGGTGAAGGAACTCATCAGTTTGGGCGGCGCTGACGACCTGATTGAGATGGCTTACACCAAGGATTCCGGCGTGTTGACGCTGAACTTGGGTAAGATTGACCGAAACATTCGCCCGCTGGACCCCAGCACCGTGAATTCACCCAACTTGCCCAACATTGACATTCCCTCCACGATTGAAATCAACGGTGCTTCGCTCGCTCAAGCCCTTCGCGCTGCCAAGCAGGTGGGCGACCTGGTCAACTTCAGCATCGACGGGAGTTCCTTCACCGTTCACGTGCAAGGCCAGACCGATTCGGTCACCGTGAGTTTCTCAAAGGACGAACTGGAGTCTCTTTCCTGCGACAAGCCTGCACGAAGCCAGTACTCCTTGACCTACCTTGTCCCGCTGTCCAAGGTGTTCGGTTCACTCGGCACCGTGAAGTTGGGATTCGGTGAGAGTTTCCCGCTCAGCCTTGAGTTCACGTTCAACGACGGTGCAGCTGAAGTGTTGTACTTCTTGGCTCCACGTGTGGAATCGGACTACTGATTTCAGTACTCTCGCCAGCCGTTGCCGCAATCCTTGCAGGTCAACATACGAGTTTCAGGTTCATCCGACGAACGAGTTTGTTCCAGATAAGCGTAGACTTCGACGCAATCGCACTTGGGGCACATGTAATCCCCTGTGGTCAGGATGCCCTGCATGTTGTCTGAATCTTTGATGATTTCAAAATCACGCGATTCAACCTTGGTGCTGGAGGTGGCTTTGGAGAGGTCAACCTCCTTTCCTCCAATCTTTGTTTTGACGTTAGCCGGACCGTTGTACCCGCACTTGTAATTGGTGCAGGAGATGTCTCCGGATGGAGTAGGGAACGATAGCGTTCCACATTGTGGGCAAAACATGGGTATTCCTGCAAATACGCCTATATTAGGTTGATTGCAATAATTTGTTTCATCCGTCCGATGTCAGGAGGTCCAATCCGAAGGGCAAGGGTCAAAATGAACCGCTTCAAGGGCCGACCATGTGGTTGGGGTACGATTGGCGAGCCGCAGCCGTCGTCGACGAGCACGGCAACATCGTTGATTCCCTCGAGTGGGACGGTCATATGACCGAGCATGCCGTGGTTGAGCGTCTTCGTCAAATCGCTGCAGGTCAACCTGTTCGTGAGGCTGAGGAACTCAAGCAGCGCTTCCCCGAAGCGGTGCTTTGTGTCCATGGCGACCCGCAACTTCCCGATGCCGACTGGCCGACGCCCACGAGCGAACAACAGGCGGTGGCCGACGCAGCAGCTCTGCGTCTTGCGGTGGAAGGCGTGCAGGCAGCGGCCAACGACCCCGACCGGCGCCTCGAACATCTGGTTCGAGGCAGCGATGAACTTCGTGCGAGTCATTTGACGATGGAATCTCGCCTCATCGAGTGGGCCGGCTTGTTCTTCCCCATGACCACGGTGAGCGACCGTGCCGCTTACGTCCGCACCGTGGCCGGGAGTGAGGACCCCGCCGCTTTTGCTGAAGCCATGGGCATTGAGGTTCCTGCCGAACTCCCCTCGGACAAAGAATGGAGGTCGCTGGTGGAATGGGCTGAAAACGCTGCACAAGCCAACGGTCGCCTCGACCGCATGGAAAACGCTCTTCGCTGGTTGGCCGAGGAACACCTGCCCTCGGTCTCGGCCCTTGTTGGCCCCTTGCTCGCTGCTCGCCTTTGTGTTGAAGCCCACGGACGTGCCAGGCTTGCTCGACTTCCATCGGGGACGGTGCAAATCCTCGGCGCTGAGAAGGCGTTCTTCCACCATCTCAAGACCGGAGCACCTTCCCCAAAGCACGGTCATATCTTCATGCACCCGTGGATCAGCCGTTCGCCTCGTTGGGTCCGAGGTAAAATCGCTCGCATGCTGGCTGGAAAAATCAGCATCGCTGCGAAGATTGACGCCTTTGAGGGTCAACCTTGGGGCGAAGCAGAGGTGGCCAAGGTCGAAGAGCGCGTTGAAGCGCTCCGAGAAGCCAACAAGCAACCACCGTCTCGACGTTGAGGGGTTGACACCATGGGTGGGGGAAAGAAGCGACGCCAACGCGGGCCTCAACAGCTCTCGTCAGCGGTGCGTCTTGACCGCCGAACCCTGTGGACGCTCAACGCCGTTCCCGGTGAAGCGGTGTACGGCGAGTCGCTGCGGCGTTTTTCAGGAAAGGAACACCGTCGTTGGGACCCCACCCGCTCCAAGTTGGGAGCCGGCATGTTGCGCACCAAAGGCGACCCTGCTCGTCTCCTACCGGCCCAAGGCGAGACCGTGCTCTACCTCGGCGCGGGCCACGGAACATCGGTGAGCCACCTCTACGACCACCTGTGCGGGGCAGAGAATCGCTTCGGCGGACGGTTGGTCTGCGTTGATTTGGCACCGCGTTGCCTGCGGGATTTGACCTTCATGGCCAAGGGCCGACCGGGTTTGGTGCCCGTGTTGGGCGATGCTCGTCAGCACGGTGCATGGGGGGTTCTGCTGCCCACCAAGGTGTCCTGGCTCTTTCAAGACGTGGCGCAGGCCGGACAAGTTGACATCTTCCTCGCCGCATGTCAGCGTTTTCTTCAACCGGGCGGCACCGGTCTTCTCTCGCTGAAAGCCGCCAGCGAGCGCTGGACGGGGGAGGGCGAAACGGCCCTCTTCAAAGGGGTGGAAGACCGCTTGCTTGAGCACGATTACGTGGTGGAGGAAGTCGTGGAGTTGACGGGTTACGAAGACAATCATCGCCTGTTCGTCGTTCGAAAGCCGGAGGCCTGAGCGTGCCGGAACTTCCCGAGGTTGAAACTGTTCGCCAAGGCCTGATGAATGGCATGCAGGGCAAGACGTTTGACGATGTTCTCATCCGAAGAGAAGGCTTGCGCTACCCCTTTCCCGAGGACCTTGCCACCCTTGCAGGAACCACCGTGGTGAACATCCGACGGCGAGCAAAGTACCTCTTGGTGGACCTCGATGACGGCCGTGTCCTGCTCTCCCATCTCGGCATGAGTGGGCGCTACACCTTGTTTGATAGCGACGAGGCCGCTGCGGCCAAACCCCTCCTGCAAACGGTGAACGGTGGGGTGCCTGTCTCCTCCTTTGGCGACCAAACCGGCCACGGGGGAAAGCACGACCACTTGGAATTCATCTTCACCGACGGCTCACGGGCGGTCTACACCGACCCGCGCCGCTTTGGCATCATCGACCTCTTTGCCGCCCACGAGGAGGCCACGCACAAATTGCTCGCATCCCTCGGCCCCGAACCCTTTGACCCGTGGAGTGCCAAGGATTTGGCCGCCCGCCTCAAGGGGCGAAAAACCGCCATCAAACTGGCCTTGCTCGACCAAAAGGTCGTGGTGGGCGTAGGTAACATCTACGTGTGTGAATCACTTCATCGGGCGGGAATTTCGCCACGGCGTGAAGCCGGCGGCCTGGTTCGCAAAAACGGTGCACCTACCAAGCGATTGGAGGTCTTGGTGGGCCACATCAAGGACGTGATCGATGAAGCCATTCAAGCCGGAGGCTCCACCTTGAACGATTTCGCGAGCGTGGACGGTACGCTTGGCTACTTTGCTCACCACTTTGCCGTCTATGGCCGGGAAGGCCAACCCTGTGAAAAAGCAGGTTGCGGCGGCGTGGTACGTCGAATCGTCCAAAGCAACCGTTCAAGCTTCTTTTGCCCCACCTGTCAACGCTGACTACACGGTGGTCAGCACGCTGAGAGCAAAGCCCCAGAGCACCACGGCGGTCAATCGGTGGATGAGCGCTGCTCGATGCTTGAGTCGTTCCAACCACGAACTTCCTGTCAGCACCAAGGCCACGAGCAGGTACCACAGCGTATCGATGGTCATGCCCAGCAGGCCGACGGCGGTTTTGGAGAGGAGGTTCATGTCAGGCTGAAGCACTTGGGCGAGGACGGCGACCAAAAACAAGGCGATTTTCGGGTTGAAGAAGGCGATGGCAAAGCCTTCGGCAAAGCCCTGAGCGGTGGAGCCGAGGTCGTCATTGAACAGTGCATCGTGGTTGGCGTTCCACATCGACCAGCCGTACCAGCCAAGCAAGCCGCACCCGATGAGTTGCAGTCCCGTGAACACCGTGGGGGCTTCTTCGAGCAAAACGATGAGGCCAAACACGGCCATGCCGGCATAGAGTCCGAAACCCAAACCGTGGCCGAGGGCGCACATGACGCCCTGGCGCCGCCCACCGATCATCGTGTTGCGAAGTACCACCATCAGACTGGGTCCGGGCGATATGGCGCCGAGAACGAACACGGTGCCGGCGGCCAAAAGCACGTCCCAGGCCATCGGCTCCATGGCCGACCCAAGCGGTGCACGCCATCAACCTTGGCGGGAGATTCACAAGAGGTAGAGCGTGACGCCGGTGCCGGACTGGCGTTCTTTTTCTGCCTGAGCAAAATCAAGACTCCAGCGGAGCATCGACGCATTGGCATGTCGCTGTTGAATCACGCGAAGGTAGGCGTTTTGCAGTGCACGCACGGAACCGGTTTCGTCTCGGGGGTTCTCCATGAATAGAGCAAATGCTGTTTACCCTCTTTAATGTTGTTTTCTGTGCATCATTGGCGCATCAACGGCGGAAAGTTGCGGATTAGCGCAATTTATTTCCAGATTATGGAATGACAGTGTTTAACTTACACCAGTTAATCTTCGCCCCTTAACTCCTGCTTCTTGCCGCTTCAAGCCGGTTTTGGGATAGACTCTGAACCCCGTCGGACCGCGTGGTAGGGTCGCTTCTTTGGCCCGTTGAGCAGCCCGTTTGAAAATCCGGTAGCCACCCATCGTTTCATCGTGGTGCGCCTGAGGAGGGAACACCACACCAATCTCCTCGAGTTCCCGTTGCGCTCGGAGGGTTGAGGTGCGAGCTTTCTTGGCTCTGCTCGCCAGGGCCTTCAGGCCGAAACTACGAGCGACTTCGGCCTCTCGAAGGTTCTCTTCGCCTTTCCAAACGGCATTTTTCTTCTTGTTTTTCCGGGTGTTGATGCGTTCAAACCAGCGGTCGCATCGCAGGGTGGGCTGTTTGACCACCCTGAAGGTGCTCACGTCCATGGCCACGAGACCCGGTGAGACGTGGTTGTAAGCGCCAACATCAACACCCACCCATGCAGGTCGGCCGTCGAAAAGGAGGGTCTCGCTGCGGGCAACCTCACCGGCGGCATCACCCAATTTGGTGGTGGTCGTGTGGCCAAAGAAGACGGTTCGGGCAGGGTCAACTGCCCCTTCGTGCTGGAACCATTCTTTGCGAATCCAAAGCAATTCTTTCTCCCCTTGCATATCGAGGGGCATCCGGGGGTCGTAGCCTGCGTGAACAAGGCGAATGTGGTCGAGCACAATCTGTGTGGGCAGGTTGTCAAGCCAGATGAAATCGTCCACCATGGTCTGCTTGGCCTGCCATAGATCGCCCTCAGCCTGAACGATGTAGGAGGCGTAGGTTGACTTTCCGCCACGCTTCATCCACGGCTGCCACGCTTCGAAGGTGCCGTCCATCTGGACCGATTGCACCGCCATCTGTTCGTGATTCCCCTTCAGGCAAATGACCTGGGGATGGCTTCGCAGCAAATCCACCAGGCCGGCGGAGTCCGGTCCTCGGTCGATCATGTCGCCAAGACAGACCACGCGGTCCTCGGGGCCGAGGTTGAGTCGGTGAAGGAGGGCACGGAAGGTTGCCAGGTGGCCGTGGACGTCGCCCACCACGTAGAGGCGGTGGCCGTCATCAAGACGAGCCTGTAAATCCGCCTCGAGTGAGGGGTCGCGCAGCGAAGGGCCAAGGGGGAGATTCAACTTGCAACTCAAGCTGTTCACCGAAGAGATGTTCTCTTCGTGCTACCGTTGTTTGAATCCCTATATGTTCTTCCCCCTATAGCCGGGGGCAAAAGGCCGGTTTTGCGACCTTTTCACGAACCTTGGGCTCATTCATCTGCAGCTTCTTCAGCGTCCTCTTTGGACTCTTCTTCAGCAGCCTCAGGGGCTTCTTCCTCAGCAGGTGCGCTGGTGTCTTCGCTCTCTTCCTCGGTTGGGGCATTGGCCGCACCGACCATACCCATGCCGACCATGGCGATACCGGCAACCCAGAAGAAGAGGGTGACAAAGTCAATCCAGGAATCGAAGTTCGTCCAATAGGTCATCTTGTCTTGGTTCTGCACGATGGCACTCTCCATCTCTTCTGCATCACTGTCGCCGATCATGGACGAAGAGTGAATCTCGAAGACGGGAACCAAATCTGACATGCTTGGCGTGCTGGCTTGGCTGCCGTGTGCTCGGGTGTCCAAGTAGAACGTTGATTTCGAACTTCCAGCGATGATAAGACCGGAGAGTTCCTCAGCCTGCATGCTGATTTCACTGCCGAAGTACACGGGAAGCGCACCGGGCGTGGCGTCGAGCAGGCTGTAAGTCTCCAAGAGGTTGGCCTGAATGTTGCGCTCAGTGGCGGTCACACTAGCCGAACAGTCGTCCACTGGGATGCCCTTGACTTCGCTGGTGCCGTCGCAGGTGATGTCGGCGATGGCGTAGCCGCTCACGTCGACCTTGTCGCCCGTGCCGGTTAGGAATCCACCGGTCGTGCCCACAAGGGACTCAGGCATGATGAGGCCGTAAGTGGCGTCTCTCATGGCGTCGTTTCGCCACGAGAGTTGGGTTGAGCCGTCTTCGGCAAGGGTCTCGCCCTTGTCGCAGGTGTCAACCTCGCCCGTACACATGGTGTAGTTCGTACCGTCGCCGTTGGCGATGCCGTTGGAGCCGAAGTAGGTCTCGTTGCTCTCAAGTGAGGTCCAGCCGACGCTCATGTCCATGGGGTTGCCCGTGGCCAAGAAGGCGCTGACTGGGTCGTGCCAGCCCAAAAGCCAGTTGTTGAAGGACTGGGTCAGGTAGGGCGTGGTACCAAAGGAGGACATCAGGAAGCCAGGCACAAAGGAGTCAGCCGTGGTGCCGTACAGTGGGCCCATCATGAGGGCGCGCATGGCAGTAGCGGCATTGGTGTCAACACCGTAGAGGGCTCCGATTGTGGCGGCGTCCCAGACCATCGGAGTCCCCGGGCCCATCGTGGCGAAGTCGATTGGTGGCGTCATGCCAGACAATTCGCCGTAAAGGAAGATGGCTGAACCGTTGCGTGTGGCCAAGCCAAGTGGCCCGTAGAGGATGTTGGCTGATTGCTCTTGGGTCAGGTCAATGGGGTCGTTGCCAAACAGAGCGCTCCATGCACCGCCCATGTTGAGGGAGTTTTCCAGGTAGGGGTCGCCCACGGGGCTGGCAGCACCGAAGGTTTGGTTGACGAATTGCTCAGCGTTCATCGTGCCCACACCGCCAAGAAGGCCGAGTTGGGCAGAGGAAGCCGAGGTGGCCCAGCCTGCGACCCAACCTGCCACAGCACCGTATTGTTCTGCGGTCATGTTGTAGGCGGTCATCACGTCGACAGCTTCCATGCCGAGGAAGGTGACCATGCCGAAGGAGGTGCCTTCAGCGTTGGTGGCG
>CALGEM010000266.1 GCA_937881505.1 uncultured euryarchaeote | reverse complement strand
TGCTTTTATAAAGGCAAAGTCTGCTTTAAAAGCTAATTCTAAAATGTGTGGTTTTCCATTATAATTTCTAACTTCTTTATTCTTAGCAACTTCGGTTCCATATCCTGCCGGTGTAAAAAAAGCAGGAATCCCAGCCCCTGCAGCACGACATCTTTCCGCTAAAGTGCCTTGAGGTATTAATTCCACTTCTAATTCTTTGTTTAGCATTTGTCGTTCAAACTCCATGTTTTCACCAACATAGCTGGTCATGACGATGGAATCAGCATCGATGATGCCTCGCTCTTCGGTGTTTCCAAAGGCGTCGAGATGAGTATCAAAGGCCCCGCTGAACAGGCTTGAGCCGATGGCGTTGCCGAGCACACGTCCTTTCTCGGCTTGGAATTCAAAATCGGCTTCATAGGGGCCGAGTTTCATCGCTTGCCCACCGCCGTTGAACTCAAACGTCCACGTGCCAGAGACGATGGAGGCTTCGAATTTGAACTGGCGAGTGAGTCCGGGCCCGATGGAACTGATGCCCTCAACGGGCTCGTAGCGCGTCCCTTTTGCATCCACAAGAGCGGCGTCCAGTCCACCGATGGGGATGGACGACTCGTTGACGACGTCCACCACGACCATGATGATGTCTTCATCGTCGTCGTCAATTTCCATTTGCACCGAGGTCAGGTGGGCGTTCAAGGAACCTGCTCGGGCGCTGTGCTCGTCACTCATGTCGCCTCACCTGTTCCGACTGATGGGCAACTCTACTTCAAGGGCTTGCCCCAACAGGATGCTCTCAGCGCAATCGGAGGCGGGTTTCCGAAGGCAGGGACCAATCCACAGCAGCGACGGTGTGGTGCTTGACATCAACCGCCGTTCGGTATTCAGAGGTGGTGGAGCCGGCGTTGAAGGTGTCGCGCAACCCGAACCAGAGCGGTCCGAGAACGGGAATGAGGTAGACCATTTTTGCCACCGCACGAGGACCCCAGTGGTGCTGCTCAAGCATGGTGCCATTGTCGTGAACGATGGCGATGCGGAACCCGCGCTGCGCCAATGAGCGCCCCATCGTCTGCCCGGTGTACTTGAAGTAGAGATAAAACGCTGCACCAAAGACAAACCAATTCATGACAAAAACCGCCGTGTAGCGGCCACCTTCTGTGAGCATAGCGATGTTGAACAGGTTCATCGTCAACTGACCGCCGGTAAAGAAACTCAATACGATGGAAATGAGAATGACATCGAGCATGAACGCCAGCACCCGCTTCCAGGCCGGGGCGATAAGCATGCCTTCGGGGGCTGAGCCGAGGATGTTCTGGGCGAGCGTGCCGCCCTTCACGATGGTCACCGGGTCGTCGGCCATGCAACGGCTACGGCTTCTCCTTTGTCAAATGACGCGTTGCATCCACCGTAAGCGCTCATCATGAACTGTGAGTGACGTGCCACGCAAACAATTGGTGTTCATCCACCCAGTCTAGGTAGGCTTTCCACGTGCCGTCATGGCGGAGCGTGGTCGGATGGCCAAGGAGAATCAACCCCCGCTTGGCTCGCGTAATGGCCACGTTGAGGCGGCGATAGTCGGCCAAGAAACCAACCTCGCCCCCCTCGTTGGCCCGGACGGTGGAGAACACGATCACCTCTTTTTCCCGACCCTGGTACCCGTCAACACTCTTGATTTCAAGACCCGCATACGGTTGTCCCGGTTCGCGCCCGCCGGCCATCTCAAACAGGCGAACCAACTCCCGAACTTGGCCGTTGTACGGGGAGATGACGCCGATGTCATCGGGTTGAAGGTCGCCCATGGCCAGCAAGTCATTGACGACGCTCAACACCTTGGCGGCCTCGTCGCGGTTGGAGCGGCTCTTTCCTTCCTCGTCAGCCTCCTCCACCCCTTCCACGGGAACAAACGCCATGGGGCGGTCCCAATCGGGCCAAAGAAAGCCCGCAGGAGGTGGGCGCTCGGCTGAAGTGCAGCCGTCTTCGAGGCGATTTTCATAGAACCTAGCGCTCGGGAATTCTCGCAAGATAGGGTGCATGCGGTATTGCGTTGTCAGCATCATGGATTCAAGCCCGCAAGCGATGAGTCGGTCGAACAAGGAGCGGTTCAACCCGCCTTGCTCAGCACGGCGGCTGAGCACAGTTGGCGGAAGTTGCTGATGATCGCCGACGAGAATCAGCTGGCGGCATCCTTTGACGATGGGAACCAAGGCGCTGGGTTCCGTGGCTTGGGTGGCCTCATCCATCAACACGATGGGGAACTTGCGCGATTCGAGCAGACGGTGGCCGCAACCGATGGTGGTCGCACAGATGACCTCGGCTTCGTCCAGCACGCTGGCGGTCATCGTATCCTCCATCCGGCGGATTTCCTTCTGATTGATGCTGATGTCCCGGTGCATCAACCCCTTCTCTCGCCCTTTTAGCGAGGGGAGTGCTTTGCGTAATTCACGCTGCTCGTCTTGCAAAAATGCCAGTTCTTCTTGCATTGGATGGTTTTCTAAAACGGCGTCAAGGGTGGCGGAGCGAAGCGATTCTCGAACCTTGACCGGCCGGCCGATGCGCAACGCTTTGACGCCCAAATCGAGCAATCCCTCCAATAAATTGTCAACCGCCACGTTCGATTCGGCTGTCGCCAATAAGGGACCGCTGCCCTGCATCGCCAACCGATGGAGAAGATGGGTGGCCGTCGTTGTTTTCCCAGTGCCCGGAGGGCCTTGAATCAGGGTCAAGCGGCGTGAGAGAGCCTCGTCAATGGCCGCTTGTTGAGAGGTGTTGAGATGGGCATAACTCGGAACCGGGCCTCGTTGCTGCAGGCGGCCTCGGATGTCGGGTGAAAGTTCCGCGCTTTGGTTGATGTCGAGTACATTGCCAAGCAACAATTCCCGCAGCACCGTGCCGCCATCGCCCTCGGTCGAATGAAACGCCACCAATGCCTCGTGCATGCGGTCGTGCGCCACCCGATTGGCCCCCCGGTCAAGACGCCACCCCCCTTTGCGGACGTCGCGGGGACGTTCACTGACGACCACACGGAGGCGAGTCGGGCCGCGGTCAAGGACCACACCCTCAACGACCTTTTCGCCCCACGGACGGGAGCGTGAAATGAGGACGATGTCGCCATGAGAGAAACGATGTTCGGGAAGACGCCCCCCGTCTTGAGCCTCAAAGACGACGATGTCTTCGCCGAAAAACCGCCCTTGCGTCCGGGCTTTCAAATCAAACAGGGAGACGCCAGCCATAACAAGGCGTTGCTTGGACCAAGTCTTCCATCGCTCTTCAACCAACTGCGTTTCATCGTCCAGTTCTTGCCGGATGAGGTCGGTCATCGTGGTGAAATGGTCTTGGCTCCGTCGCCAGCGGTCAGGAGCAGGTTCGCCTTTGGCCATGGGCGGTTCGGGTCCACTAGCGCTGTTCATGCGCTTGACTGAACCCCTGCGCGCCATGCTTGCACCACGGACGCGCCCCTCATCATCCTATGGATGAAGATTGAAGCGTTCCTTGAGCGATAAACCCTCATTCTTAAACCGAGTTTCCACAGCCGAGGACTGGGTGAGTTGATGTTTGGTCGCAAAAAAAAGGACAGCAACGCCGATGGCGTTACCTGTCCCTATTGCGAATACAACAACCCGCTGGGCGCCGAAACGTGCGAGCAGTGTTATTACTCGCTCAACATGTCGGCCCGCGAACAACCGATGGCTGAACCTTCAACCTCCGGCGAGGAGATCATGAGTCTCCTTCTGGGCGAAAACGAAGAGGAGGAGGATATCGGCCCCGTGGTGGAAGCCGTGCTCGCATTGGATGATGTGACCGTCGAAGTCGACCAGTATGCAGCCACAACAACAGCGCAGGACGAGGATGGCGAACCCATTCCTGAAACCTTTGAATTCATTGGAAGCGAAGGCCCGACCCTGTCGTCAACCGTCGAATCCTCTGAACCAGAAGAGGTTGAGTTGACGGCGGACGACGCCCCCAAAGAGTACGTTGAATTTGACCTCGGCAACGTCAATCCGATGGACGAAGTGGCCGAACCCGTTCACACCGGAAAGGGTGGTTTGTACTCGCCCACGGTGGAGACGCCCAAGGACGAGGATTTGCTGGGCGAAGTCGGGCCAGCCCCAAGCGCCACACCCGAACTGCCTGACTTGCCCGAAGACACGGTGCCCGCTGGTGCAAACCTCGCGCAGGCCATCGCAACACCAACACCTGCACTTCCTGAAATGCCCCCTGAAGACGTGGCTGAACCCTCTACACCCGCCCTCCCAGACCTGCCCGACGATGATGTAGCCATGGAAGCGGCACCCGCTGAACCCGTACCTGCCCAACCAACACCTGCTGAACCAGCACCCCAGCCCGCTGAGGAAGTTGACAACCGTATCTGGCCGTGGCCAAAGGCAGAACCTTGGTCGCCCACACAGGTTTACCAAGAGGTGGTGGCGGCGATGGAGCACGTCAAGCACGGTCGAATGGAAGCCGCGGCGACCACCCTCGATACGCTCGGCCCTCACTTGGACCAGAACCTCGACATGCTCCTCCACATCTCTGTCTTGCTGCAGCACCTCGGCCGACACGAACACATGAAGTGGACGTTGGACATGGCGGCCTACGTGCATCCAAACGATGCCCATGTTGTGCAAGCACGTACTCGACTCTTGGCCTAAGGTGAGCATGATGGTGGTGACCCCGGAGCTTCACGTTGACGAAGACCTCCTGCTTCGTCCTGCGGCGAACACCATCCTCGTGGCCATGTTTGAAGCCTATCAAGAAGATGCTGAAGCAGCGCAGGTGGCGCTTCCGTGGCTTGACCCCAACGAGGATGTTCGCCGACAACTGCGCGATATGCTCTACGATATCGAAGCCCAAAACGGCAACGACCGACTGCATTTTTGGTCCGTTCACGCCACCAGCACCGATGAATTCGTTGGCCTGGTGGGCTTGGGCGATGAATTGCAATCCCTTCATGCAGCCTTCAATTTGGGCTATTGGGTGCGCCGTGCCCATCGACGAAAGGGCATCGCAACACGGTGCGTCAACACCATCTTCACCTGGTTGGCCGGACGAAGCACCACGACCACGGTCGAAATCGCCGTCCACCCTCACAACGAAGCGGGTCTTGCGACGGCCGAGGCTATTTGCAATGCATGGGGAGGCGAACGACTGCCGGAGTTCATCGGCATTGAATTCAACGAACGCACCGTGCCGCACCACCTCCATCTTGTTGACCTTGGGCCGGAGGCCTGACATGCCCACCTGGTTCACGGTCGACACCGACGATTTCAGGCACCTGCCTCAACACCAAGGCCATCCAACTCGGAGCAAGGAAGCCTACGATGGCCCGTCCGACCGTCTCTCAGAGGCCTTCCTCACCGGATGGGAAAGGATGCTCAATTGGATGGAGGGCCACGACGGAGCGCTCACCCTCTTTGTCATCAGCGACCTTCTGGAAACGGAGTCGTTCGCTGAGATGTTGAAGCGTGCCCTGCACCGGTTCCCAGAACGGCTGAGCGTGGGCTGCCACGGCCATTCCCATCGCTCGTGGTCAGCGTGGGGCGAGGACGCGGAAGGTTTTGAGGCGATGTTGGAGATGTCGACGGCACTGCTGAAACAGCATGCAGGTGGCGCATTTCGACCTTATTTTCGAGCACCGAACGGTTACATCGCGCCCTGGATGGCGGCCTGCCTCGCCTCGAAAGGATATCTCGTGGACTCCTCGGTTAACCCGTCATGGTTGGTCAAGCACAAAGCGGGCGGAGCTTCGTGGAATGCAGTGTTGGCAGCAATGCGTGAAGCTGGCGTCGTTGAGCGCCCGTGGTTGACCCGGTGGCGCCTGCCGGTCAACGGGCCCGCTCTGTTTCGGTTTCCTCTGTCCATGATCGCCAAAAAAGCGTGGAGAAAGACCCCAAGGTTGCTCGAGTCTGCAGAATTGGCGTCGGTTGAGAATCCCGAGGCAGAAGTGTGCACGCTGTATTGTCACGTGCTCGATTTTGCACGAGAAGAAGGTTCGTGGATACCACCACTCAACGGGCATAGAGCAAAGTAAGGCGACTGGGGTCGCTTTTGCATGACCACTGTCAACTTCGCCGAAAAATTCAGCCTCTTTTCGGACCACTGGTCGCCAAAAGTCATCGCTGAAATGAACGACTATCAGTTCAAACTCGTCAAGATTCAGGGTGAATTCGTCTGGCACGACCACGGCCACACCGACGAGGTGTTCATCGTCATCGAAGGCAGCATGAACATCGAATTTGAAGACCGCACCATCACGCTCAACGCTGGAGAAATGCACGTCGTTCCCAAAGGGACGCGGCATAAGCCGTACGCTGAGGAAGAGTGCAAGGTCCTGCTCGTCGAGCCACGCGGCGTGGTCAACACCGGCGAAGCCGGCAGCGAGTTGACCGCTGAAAACGATGTTTGGATTTGAGCGTCTCAGTGCTGCTCAATGATGTGCTTGTACACCGCTCCACTCGGTCGAAGAGTTCGCTCCTGAGTTTCAAAATCAACATGATGCAAGCCAAACCGCATTGAATAGCCTTCGGCCCATTCGAAGTTGTCCATGAGTGACCAGTGATGGTAGGACCGGACATCATGGCCGTCCTGAATCGCTTGCGACAACACCCAAAGATGGCGCTTGAGGTGTTCGGTGCGCAATGTGTCGTTCGCGTCGGCCACGCCGTTTTCCGTGATTTCAATCGGTAGGCCCAATGGCGCTAGCCAATCAAGGGCGCGACGCAAGCCTTCGGCATACATTGGATAACCAAATTCGGTGGCGACTTCATGAGCTCGTTTTGGGAATTTCATTTTGAGCAGCGAAACAGAGGCGGGGCCTACAAGCACGTGAGTGTAATAGTTCAAACCGACGAAATCCAGCGTCCCCTTCGCCGCTGAAACATCCCCGAAGAACATCCTTCCGTTCTCAACACCACTGCGCCACGCTCCGTTCCAAAACCACTCAAGAAGACGTGCAAGCGGCCAATCTATTGGACTCCAGCGGTTTTTCGGGTCAAAAAGCGTGACGTTTTTAGCGATGCCAATACGAACCTCTGGACGTATTTTCTTGAGTGCCTGGTACACATCGGCGTGAGCCAGCAGAAGGTTTCTCATGACACGTAGGGTGGCCCTCAACGAACGGTGGCCTGGAGGAAACATCCCCAAGGTATAGCCCATGGTGGAAAACACGGTTGGTTCGTTGATGGTAACCCATGTCTCCACTCGATCAGAGAGCACCTCAAACACACGCTCGCAATAACGGACGAAGTGTGGTGCATTCGCTCTGTCAGCGAAGCCGCCCTTGGCTTCCCACCACTGAGGGTGCGAGAAATGGTGAAGGGTTACAACGGGACGAATACCTCGCTCAAGCAGGTTATCAACCATGTTTGAATAGACCGCAAGGGCGTCATTATTCCAGGTACCTTCGGTTGGCTCAATTCTGCTCCATTCCACTGAAAATCGGTACGAATTCAGCCCGAGTTCGCTGATGAGTTGAAAGTCCTCTTCCCACCGATTCCAGTGGTCGCAGGCCGCCCCGCTTTGCACGAGGTTGTTTTGCTGTTCATGATGAGTCCAGTTGTTCACGAGATGACCCTCGACCTGATGGGCCGCCGTAGCCGTACCCCATCGGAAATCGGACGGGAAGGACAATGCATTCATGTCAACGGCGGTCCAGTCCTCGTGTGGCTCTGGGTATTTCCGACGTCGGTAGGTGATGAGGGTGACCTTGAACACCACAAAAGCGGCGAGGGCACCAAGCAGCAATCGCTCCCACATAATGTTCCATTCACAGTCCACCGTTATGGGGATTCGTTTCTTGATGTGCCTCCGATTCTGAGCACGAGTGTACCTCCAACGCAAGGCTCAAGAGAATAGAACGAAGCATTCTGCTCATGTCGGAGGAGTTGGTCAACGCCGACATCCGATTGGCCAAGACTCTCCCGTCCAAATTCTACACGGACGAGGCTCACTTTGAAGCACAACGCAACGCCTTCAGAACCACCTGGCAATTCATGGGTGGACATTCGCAATTCACATCCACCGTCTCTCCGCTGCCTCATCTTGACACCCTTCTGGGTGAACCCTTGGTTCGGACAAACGATGGTGGCGATGTTCGTGTGCTGTCGAATGTCTGCACGCACCGCGGCATGGTCATGTGCCATGAAGAGACGGACAAGAAAACGCTCCAGTGCCCGTACCACGGACGCACGTTCGGTTGCGATGGACAAATGAAGCACATGCCCGGCTTTGATGAGGCGCTCAACTTTCCAACAGCCGCTGACCATCTGCCCGTCTTCCGTCATGCGAATTGGAACGGTTTTGAATTCATGACCATGGATGCTGAAGTGGACCTCAATGCTGTGCTTCAGCCCGTTCAAGACCGAATCGGATGGTTTCTTGACGGACTCCAGTACGATGCATCTCGAGACCGTGATTGGGACATCGCCGCACATTGGATGCTCTACGTTGACAATTACTTGGAGGGCTTTCACATTCCCTTTGTCCACCCTGAATTGAATGACGCCCTTGCCAACGACGGGTATGCAACGGAATGTTTTGAGCACGGTGTGCTACAGATTGGCCTGGCCGCAGAAGGCGAAGTCTGTTTTGACCTTCCAGAGGATTCACCCGACCACGGGAAGAACATCGCTGCTTACTATTGGTGGATTTATCCAAACATGATGTTCAACGTCTATCCTTGGGGCGTTTCGGTCAACATCGTCGTCCCCACCAGCGTTGAGACGACGCAGGTGTTGTTCAGAAGTTATGTCAAGCGGGCGGATTTACTCGACCAAGGTGCGGGAGCAGAACTTGATAAGGTGGAACTGCAAGACCAATTTGTGGTGGAGAACTGCATGAAAGGCATGCGTTCCTCCGCCTATGAGCGGGGGCGTTATTCACCCACTCACGAGCAAGGTGTTCACCACTTCCATCGGATGATAACCTCATTGAAGTGAGGGAGGTACATTTCATGACTCAAGGCACACCGTTTCAACAAAAGGTGTGGGCGGCCCTCCGAACCATTCCACGCGGCGAGGTGCGAACCTACACGGACATCGCCGTCCAAATCGGCTACCCGTCCTCGGCTAGGGCCGTTGCCAACGCCTGCGGAAAGAATCCGTATGCACCTGAGGTCCCCTGCCATCGCGTGATCCGTTCGGACGGCTCCATCGGGGGCTACAGCGCAGAGGGCGGCTCGGAAAAGAAACGGGCCATGCTGCGCGAAGAAGGCGTTCACATCGACTGACCGGTTCAGAGCGAAGCGATGTCGTCTCGGTCGGTGGAGACGGCGAAGTTCTTCTCCGCCTTGGCGTAGACCTTGGCGTCGAGTTCGCCTTCGCGCACGAGCGAGGACATGGCAGCAAGCGCAATGGCGGCGCCGTCAATTTCGAAGAAGCGGCGAAGCGCTTCGCGAGTGTCGGAGCGGCCAAAGCCATCGGTGCCGAGCACGGTGTAGGGTCCGCTGACCCACTGACGAATCATGTCGGGCACGGCCGCCATGTTGTCGGAGACGGCGATGGTGGGCAGGGGTTCAGCGAGCAGCGTTTCCACGTAGGGCTTCTGCGCCTCCTCGGTGGGGTGGAGTCGGTTGTGTCGGTCGCAAGCGAGGCCTTCTCGGCGGAGTTCGCCGTAGGAGGTGGCGGAGTAAATTTCAGCGCGCACGCCGTACGTTTCGAGTTTCTCAACCGCATCGAGCACCTGGACCATGATGGGGCCTGAACCGATGAGACGGACCACGGGGCCGTCGCCTTTGGGCGCCCCGCGAAGCAAGTACATCCCCTTGATGATGCCTTCATCGACGCCTTTTGGCTTGGGCGGCATGGGGTAGTTTTCGTTGTAGATGGCGATGTAGTGCAGCACGTCCTTGTTGTCGACGTACATTTCCTCGATACCGTGGCGAATGATCGTGGCCAACTCATACGCAAAGGATGGGTCCCACGCTCGCACCGCAGGGTTGGTGTGGGCCATCAGGAGTGAGTGGCCGTCCTGGTGCTGAAGGCCCTCGCCGTTGAGGGTGGTTCGTCCCGAGGTGGCGCCCATGAGGAAACCACGAGCTCGCTGGTCGGCAGCCGACCAAATGAGGTCGGCCACGCGCTGGAAGCCGAACATGGAGTAGAAGGTGTAGAAGGGCACCGTGGGATAGAGGTGGGTGGAGTAGGAGGTGGCGGAAGCGATGAAGGTCGAGGTTGCGCCGGCTTCGTTGATGCCTTCTTCAAACAACTGCCCTTTCTCGGACTCTTTGTACTTCATCAGCACGTTGTGGTCCACGGGTTTGTACAACTGGCCTTCAGGGTGGTAAATGCCGAACTCTGCAAAGAGCGGGTCCATACCGAAGGTGCGCGCTTCGTCAGGAATGATGGGGACCACGCGCTGTCCGAAGGCCTTGTCCTTCATCAGAGAGCGAAGCACACGGACGAAGGCCATGGTGGTGGAGACCTCCATGGTGCCTTTGGTGCCCTCGTCAAACTCAGCGTACGCCTTGGCTTCGGGGAGGGAAATCGCTTCGCTGGGCACCACGCGCTTGGGCAAAAAGCCGCCCAGCGCATTTCGTCGCTCGCTGGCGTAGGCCACCAGGTCAGGCACATCTTCGGGCATGACGTACGGATAGGATTCGAGGTCCTTGTCGGTGAACGAAAGGCCGAGGTCGGTGCGCATGAACTGCATCGTTTCCATGTCGGCCTTCTTCTTCTGGTGCGTCGTGTTTCGACCAGCAAAGGCGGGGCCGAGGCCGTAGCCCTTGATGGTGCGAATCAACACCACGGTCGGCTGGCCTTTGTGGGCGGTCGCTTGGGCATAAGCGGCGTGGAGTTTGGTGAAGTCGTGGCCGCCGACATCGGCGCACAAGGCTTCCAATTCCTCATCCGAAAGATGGGCGACCAGCGAAGTCAAGCCGTCGGAATTGAACAACTCCTTGCGAATCGTGGCGCCGTCGGCGGTCATCAAGCGTTGCTCATCGCCATCGACGAGGTTGTTGAGTCGCTGCGCGAGAAGTCCCTGTGTATCTCGCTCGAACAAGTCGTCCCACGAGCTGCCCCACAGGACCTTGATGACGTTCCAGCCCGCACCTCGATAGCGACCCTCCAGTTCCTGGACAATTTTGGAGTTGCCACGAACGGGGCCATCAAGGCGTTGCAAGTTGCAGTTCATCGTCATGACGATGTTGTCCAAGCCTTCACGACCTGCGAGCGAGAGTTGTGATAG
>CALGEM010000265.1 GCA_937881505.1 uncultured euryarchaeote | reverse complement strand
CAGACGCAAAGATATCGCGAATCAATTGTTTGCCGCCTTCGTCCTTTGGATGGGCTTTCCCGCTGAAGACGAATTGAATGCGGTCTGCACCGATTGCTCGAAGTCGCTCAAGGTCGCTGAACACCAAATTCGCGCGTTTGTAGGTGGCGAAACGGCGTGCAAATCCGATGGTGAGGCGATGCTCCTCCAGTTCCACTCCGGTTGATATGCGTACCAACTCCCTCAGCATTCGCCGATTGGCTTGACGTGCCTCAAGCAAAGCATCATCGGGTAGACTGCCGGCGTATCCCAACTGGCTTGGGTCCTCCTTCCAGCCGGGGAGATGAACATCAAACAGGCTACTCATCTGCGGTGAGGTCCATGTGATGTGGTGGACGCCGTTGGTGATGGGTGCGATGTGGGTGCTTCCGAACATCGTGGAAGCCACCTGTGCATTGAGGTTGGACACGGCGTTGACGGATGTTGACAAGGCCACGGCGAGGTGGGACATGGAACAGCGGCGTCCTTCTTCCGAATCGCCGGCGTTTCGAACCAAGTCCTGAGCATCGTCGGGCAGGAACTCGCCAATCACATCGCGCACCAGCGACCATTCAAAGCGGTCGTGGCCTGCCGGAACCGGCGTGTGTGTGGTGAACAACGTTCGCTGCGCTAATTCTTCGCGAGTCCATCCCTGGCGAAGCATCTCCAGCATGGCAAAGGTGCAGTGTCCCTCATTGAGATGCATGCCTGCAAAGTCGTGCCCGAGGCTTTGGAGCGCCTGAACGCCGCCAACACCCAAGAGGTATTCCTGACGAACACGCGTGTCATCATCGCCACCGTACAGTCGTGCTCCGAGGCCAACGAAATCTGCAGAATTGTTGGGGTGAAAGGTGTCGAGGAAGTAGACAGGAACGACATGACCCGAAACACCCACAACATCAGTTCTCCAGATGCTGGCGTACAGGGTTGAACCATCCAGCGGGAGTTGGATGGTCTTCCCGGTGTTGGTCAGGTGTTCTGCAGGGTCGATGGGAGCGTACGTCTCGGACTGATCGCCCTTCGCATCCAAATGTTGGCGCCCGTATCCCTCGCGGTAAAGCAGGCTGATGGCCACCAAGGGGAGGTTCGCATCAGCGGCTGATTTGACATGGTCGCCAGCAAGGACGCCAAGGCCGCCGGAATAGGTGTGAAGTTCGGACCAAAGACCGATTTCGGCCGTCAAATAAGCGATGGTCGGCATTATCGGCGCCCTTGTCAATACCGGTTATGATGTTCACGGTGGGGCGTTCTTGAGCTCGTCAAGGTCCTGCCACGTGCATCGCCAATTCCAATTGTTTTCTGAGGTGCCGGGGGTGTTCATCCTCGCTGATTCATCCAAACCCAACAGGTCCTGATGTTCCCTATTCATCAATCTTTAAGGT
>CALGEM010000264.1 GCA_937881505.1 uncultured euryarchaeote | reverse complement strand
CCCACGTTACGATTTCACCAGGGCCATTGATTGTAGGCAGGAGCGGCAGGTCTGTCGAGCTCGTGTTATTGGTCAGTATGAGGTCATCCGGTGAATAGGAAATTATTGGCAGTTGATCTACGACAGTGATGTTGAGGTAAGCAATAGCGGTTCCACCACTGTTGTTACCCCATACCATGTAGGCTGTTCTTGTCCACAATTCTGTTGGAATACCCCAAATTGTTCCGTTGCTTGTCTCGAATGTCAAACCACTTGGTAGACTTGCGTTAATTTCCCACGAGGTAATGTCACCAGGACCAGTAATGGTTGGTAATAGTGGCAAATCGCTACTTACGGTATTGTTTGTGAGATTCAAATTGTCAGGTGAATAGGATATGTTCGGTACTTCATCCACTACAGTGATGTTGAGGTAAGCAATTGCGGTTCCACCACTATTGTTACCCCATACCATGTAAGCAGTTGTGTTCCACAATTCGGTTGGTATTCCCCACAGCGTACCATTATCGCTTCCAAAGCTAATACCGGATGGCAAGGTTCCGTTAATCTCCCAAGATACGATAGTTCCCGAGCCGGTTTTCGTCGGAGTCAATGGGAAATTAGTACTGTTTTGATTCTTGGTCAGTGTCAGGTTCTGTGGTGAATATGCAATGACTGGAACTTGGTCAATCACTTCTATTGTGATGGTGGTCGTGTTCACGCCACCCGAATTGCTTACTGTAATGGTGAATGTTGTGTTATTCATTAGTACATTTGGCCTACCTGAAATCTCGCCCGTTAAACCATCAATTTTCATTCCATTTGGCAAGTCTGGACTGATTGAAAAGTTGTAGAAGACGCCGGAAGGATTGACTGTGAAATATTTGAGTTGTTTGTCATCGTAATCCGTGTTTGCAACATGCACATTTCCTTGTAAATCGATAGCCATGCTGTATTTATCGAATTGAGTGGCCGGTACATCCACTTGTGTGCTGGACCAAGAGGAGTTACTTAGACAGGAAGAAGAACACTTTGAGTGGTTCCATTTGTTACCATCATCACGATAGAAGATGTGAATATTGTCATTGGAATCAATCTCAAGGTCAATTGAGTAGGCTTTGTCATCAATCGTAGCATTTGTCCAAGAAGAAGCGGATGTACAGGAAGAGGAACACTTAGCATACTTTACGGCATAGGAATGCGAGTATGTTGAGGACCCCGAGCCAGGGGACCGAGTGTAATTGTGGTATGCAATGTGTTTGACTCCATTGGAGTCGATACCAATGGATGAAACTTTCATTTCATAATAGTTCGATGAACCTGATGAATAATTGCCAGCCTCTACAGTGGTTATAGTCCATGATGAAGAGGAGGTCGAACATGAAGAATAACAGGTTGCATACTTGAGGTTCTTCGTACTATCACCCGAATACGAAATATGGAGCCGATCGTTTGAATCAATAGCAATCGAAGGTGCAAATGAATCACCAGCATCTATGGTTTGAATACTCCATGATGGATGATAATTGTTACCATTTGATGATGAACAAGATGAAGAGCAGGTTACATACATAAGATCATCATAATCCTTGATGAAAACAAAGTGCAAATTGTCATCTGAATCAATGACTAAATCGAATTGCTTGTGGTCATATCCATATTGATAGGCTATGTGGGTCTTTGTCCAAGAAGAGGTAGCACATGATGAAGAGCATGTTGCATAAGAGAGAACATCTGAATTGAAATGGCCTCCACCTACTGCCCACGAAGTAATTGTGTAAACAATGTGGACATTGTCGTTAGAGTCTACAGCGATAGACGAGTGCACACCAACATCGGTCCTACTGTCAACGGTCTTTGTTGACCAAGAACCGCCCTCATTCGTTGCGTACATGAGATTCTTATTGGTCTCGTCGTAGTAAGATATGTGTAAGTAGCCGTTCGAATCAATAGCCATCGATACGGTTTGATAGCCCACACCTGATGATTGGATAATAGTGGAAGGAATTTCACCACCTGCGTTGGTTGGTACTGCTGTTGGCGACATATCCACGTTCCTTGTCAATACAAACCAGTCAGGATTGTAAGAGATATCAGGAGCTTCGTCGTTCACTGTGATGTTCACAGTTGCATTGACTGAACCACCGCTGTTGTTCGCCCAAATGGTGAACGTCTTGAGCGTCATCAATGAGGTCGGAGTTCCCCAAATTGTTCCGTTGTTCGTGCCAAAGGACAAGCCACTTGGCAGTGCCGGACTGATCGCCCAAGAGGTAATTGCACCAGAACCAGTCAATGTCGGACTCAATGGCAAATCCGTGCTGTTTTGATTCTTGGTCAGTGTCAAATCATCAGGTGAATAGGATAAGCCAGGCAACTGGTCTAGAACCTCGATTGTGATTGTAGTTGTGTTAGTACCGCCAGAGTTGCGTACCGTAATCGTGAACGTTGTATTGGTCAACAACTCCCTTGGAGTACCAGAAATCGTACCTGTTGTTGGGTGTATGCTCAAGCCGGTCGGTAGGTCAGGGCTGATGGAATATTCGTAAGGCTGGGAAGAGGCA
>CALGEM010000263.1 GCA_937881505.1 uncultured euryarchaeote | reverse complement strand
CCCACCTCGCTACTTTGCCCGCCACGGTTCACCGTTTTCAAACCACCGTCTCCAGCCCATCATGAAAACGGGTGGTTTCATGAGGTGGTGCGACCTACCATGCCCATGCGAGCCGAGCGTACCAAGACGATGGCCGTGCTCGCCGTCCTTCTTGCAGCTTCGCTGGCAGGTTGTCTCGGAGGCGAGGGCAGTGAGAAAGACAACAGTCCCATCTCCATGAACGTCCACTACGATGCGACGGCCGGCACCATCACCGAGCGCGTTCAAAACGGTGCTGTCTTGTCCACAACCGGCGTGGAATTGTCCTTTGATTTCGCTCGAGTGACCTCAAAGGCAGGCGGAATGAAGACGTTCACCTTTGACCCCGGCGACGACGAGGAGGGGGTTAATGCCGTGACCGTCAACGCGAACGACCAGGCTGAAATCACCTACACCTACCAGACACATGGCATGTTCACGGCCACTTTGTCGGCCACGGACGAAAGCGATAACGAGGCGTCGATGGAACTCATCTTGCGCATTGACAAGGAAATCGATTGGACCCAAACGAACACCGAAGATCCCGATGCCATGGTGTTGGCCACTTCTCCCGATTGCCAATGCCCCACGCCCGAGCATTTGGCAGTGCAGTCCACCATAACAAACCGGAACGACATCATCCCGGGAACACAAATTACGGTCACGTGGCACCTCGACGACCCCGAAGGTGAAGAGCAAGCCTTCCACACCGAACAGATCGGTGATGGCCAAGAAGCGTCGTGGACCCACAGCCAATACAACGTGGAAGGGGGAGATTGGAACCTCAACGTCAGCATTGACGCAGGAAACGATTCCATCGACATTCATCACATCGTCACCATTGCCTACGAGGCCATTGAGTCCCCACCCAACCCACTCGCGACGGAAGCGACCGAGCAGGAATCTGATTCACTTTCAGTTTGACGAAATCAAAACGAAAAGTGAACCATTCGTTGCACTGCTCTGCCACCAACAATTCAAATTTGAGGATTAAAGGGGGGTCTTCCGACCGCGCCCTCCTTCGTTTCTTCATATAGGGAAGCATACCACCATCGGAGTGAAGGGATGGAACATGCCAACAAAATCAAAGAAAAAAGTCAGCATTGAAGTTGAAAAGAATGAAGCACCGGTGGAAGAAGAGGTCATGCCAATGACCGAGGAAGAAGAGGTCAAAGTGACCATCGAAGACCTCCCAGGTGTTGGACCTGCGACCGCGGAAAAGTTGCGAGAAGCCGGTTTTGAAGAACTCCTGGGCCTCGCTGTTATGTCACCAGCAGATCTTGCCGAAGAAGCAGAACTCGGTGAAGCGGTTTCGGCCAAAATCATCGCCGCAGCCAAGAAGATGGCCAACATCGGTGGCTTCGTCTCCGGTGATGCACTCCTCGAGCGCCGCCGGGAAGTTCAGAAACTCTCCTCCAAGGTACAGTCAATCGACGACCTCCTCGGTGGTGGATTCGAGACCCAAGCTTTGGTGGAAGTCTACGGTGAATTCGGTAGCGGAAAGACCCAGATTGGACACCAACTCGCCGTGAACTGCACCCTCCCGGTCGACCAAGGTGGCCTCGACGGCGATGTCTTCTACATCGACACGGAAGACACCTTCCGACCTGAGCGCATCACACAGATGGCCCGCGGACACGGATTGGACCCGGATTATGTCCTCTCCCGCATTCACGTCGCCCGTGCGTACAACTCCGCTCACCAAATGCTCTTGGCCGATGAAATCAAGCGAATGAGCAAGGGATTGAACGTCAAGATGATCATCGTCGACTCCTTGACCAGCCACTTCCGTGCTGAGTTCATTGGACGAGGCATGCTCGCCCGACGCCAGCAAAAGCTCAACAGCCACCTGAAGGACTTGAAGAAACTCGCCGATGTCAACAACGCGCTCGTGCTTGTCACCAATCAGGTGCATTCCAAGCCCGACGCCATGTGGGGCGACCCGACCAAGCCCATCGGTGGCCACATCCTCGCCCACGCCAGCACCTTCCGCCTCTACCTGCGCAAAGCCAAAGGCGGACGACGAATCGCTCGTCTGGTCGACTCGCCAAACCTCCCCGACGGTGAGTGCGTCTACCAGGTGTGCGAAGAAGGTCTACGCGACTAATTCGGCTTCCGTTCACGGCCCCGAAAACTCGGCTCCTGTGCCCCTGTGAGGGCGGCACATTGAAAATGTCCACAATCGAAAATGTGGCCATGCGCCATTTGATTGAACGGGTACTGGAACTCTCCGAAGAGGAGCAACGTGTGGTCCAACACGATGAGGTCCCAGGCCAAGGCTCTGATGAAGAACTGAAAGCACTCCTCGAGTCTCTTCAACCACGAATCCGAGTTTACGGCGTCGGTGGCGCAGGCTGCAACGCCATCAACCGCTTGTTCGATGAGAAATTGTTCGAGTCTTCCTACGTGACCGGGTACGCCATCAACACGGATGCCCAGGCTCTGCTTCAATCACCCATTCAAGAAAAGGTCCTGATCGGCCGTACAGCGCGAGGACGAGGCGCTGGTGGCGACCCAACCAAGGGCGAAGCCGCTGCTCTGGAATCCGAACGCGTGTTGCGACGCATCACCAACGACACCCAACTCGCCATCATCACGGCCGGTATGGGTGGAGGTTCGGGAACGGGGGCTGCAGGCCACATTGCCCGACTCGCCAAAGCCCAAGGCGCCATGACCATCGCCGTGGTCACCTACCCCTTCAAATCCGAAGGATCCCTTCGTAAGCAAAACGCAGAATGGGGGCTGGAGCGTCTTCGTGAACACTGCGACACCATCCTGGTCATTCCCAACGAACGCTTGCTTGAAATTGAGGGCGTCAAGGACTTGCCCATCGCCAGTGCGTTCCGAGTCGGTGATGAATTATTGGTGCGGTCCATCACCGGCGTCACAGAATTGCTGACAACCGACGGCATGGTCAACCTTGACTTTGAGGACTTGAAGTCCATTGTCAATTCCGGCGCTGGTGTGGCCATGATTGGGCTTGGCAGTGCCAAGGGCCCGGGTCGTGCTGACGCTGCCACCATGGAAGCCTTGCACTCACCGCTCCTCGATTTGGACATGAGTGATGCTCGTGGTGCCCTCATCAACGTGGTGGGTGGAAGCAGTCTGACCTTGGGTGAAGCCGAGCGCTGTTCGCAGCTCATCAAAGAACAAATCTCACCAAATGCAAAGATCATCTGGGGCGCCGCTGTACGAGAAGAACTCGGTGACGAACTCCGGGTCATGTTGGTGCTGACCGGCGTGAAGAGCGACCAAATCCACGGTTCCACCGAGAACCGACAACTCCGAGCGCTTCGCAACCGACAAATCGAGTTCGTCAACTGATCAGGGCCGGGCCACCGACCAGAGCAGCCCGAGGATGAGCAAAAGACCTGCAACGAGGACGATACGGTCCGTTTGACTCACACCATCGATGCCCTCCTCGGGGGAAAGGTTGCCCTCGTAAAGCACACCAGGGACAACCGTTTCCAGTGTCGACCATGCATCGCCCGTCTGTGCGTTATTTCCGTTGACGGCGTTTCCATGGACGGTGAACGTGGTCGTGCTGTCGTTGTTGGCCGGCGAAGTCCATGTGAACGTCCACATTCGCAGGTAGGAGCCATTGTAGGTGTGTGTCCACCCGTTGTCCAGACGCTGAACGGAGGCGTTATCGTAGGTCATGGTGCCCTCAGACACCAGCAATCTGAACCCACCTTGGGACCGGTCGTCCACCGCTTCAACCGCGCTGATAACCTCCAACGTCAAGTCATAGGTAGTGTTGGCTTCGTAGGCTTCCGGTAGTCCAGAAAGTAGGACCTGTGTGGTGTCCACAGCCGTATGGCAGAGGCATCCCTCGTTGGCTTCTGCCCCCAAACCGTTTGGGGAAGCAACAACGGCTTGATTTACCAACAAGCCGAGGAAAAGGGCCGCCACAATCAGCGTGCGTCGGCCGAACATGATGCTTCCAGTGTGCGGGTCGGTATGAGGCTTACTTTTTGCTTGAAACCATGATGCACGAAGGTTCACCAGAAACCATGCATTAAGTATGAAGAGGTTGCCAATGATTACCATGATTGATGCATTCACTCTCCCCGATACGGAAGAAGAAGACATCGATATTTACGATGCATTGGGCTTGAATACCCCGGTTTCAACCGACGAGGCGCCCACCCAAGCCTACGACCCACTCGCTGCGTTCATGGACGATGACGACGAAGAGGAAGAAGAAACGGTTCACGACATGTTCGCACCCACGCCCGTCGTTTCAAGCGAGACGATCGAAGCCCTCCTGGCTACGCTCGCCCGTGACCTGCTTGACCACGAGCGCCTCGCCGCTTCCGTCTCAGGAGGCCGTGTGGACATGACCAGCCTCAAAGTTCAACGCGACCGAGATGCATACCACCTTTCGCTCATCATCGACATGGGCGGGGAGCAAATCAAGCCCTTCGCCACGGTCCTGGCGGTTGAGGATGCTTGGAAGCCAATGGCCGCGCCTCGTGGTCTGCACGCCCGATGGAAACCGGTGTACGATTCCCTGTGCAAGGCCTTGACCGATGCGCTTTCTCAACAGGGACGCCCATCAAGCCTCTGAAGGCGAATGGATTTCCACACGCCAGTCAATGGGCATGTCCGGGTCAAGCGTTGCTGACACGCTGCAGTACTTCTCGTGACTTTTGGCCACCACGCGCTCCACCAACTTTTGCGGGACATCGCCCACCACGTGATAGACCATGGTGATGGAGGTGAAGCGACGAGGCTTCGTTTCGGCTCGGGTTGAATCCAAGTCCACCCAGGCCTTGGTGAACGGGCGCTCTTTGAGTCCGATGACCACGTCGACGAGCGAACACGCACCGACCATCTGGAGGGTCAATTGCATGGGCGAAGGGCCGGATTCCCAGTCCATCGCGATTCGTTGGCCTGCTGCGTTGATGCCGTCCATTGAGGTCCCGCCCGTCCACTCCACGCGCCCTTGCATGCACAGGGCAGGGGCGGTTCATTCTTGAAGGAGAGGTTGGTGGGCGATGATGAGAGACATGACAGGTACACCGGTAACCATGGAAGACGGCCAACTCAAGGTCCCCAACGACCCCGTGATTCACTACATTGAGGGCGACGGCATTGGTGTTGACATCACGCCCGTCATGATTCGCGTGGTCAACGCAGCTGTGGAGAAAGCCTACGGCGGCGAGAAAGGCATCGTGTGGTCTGAGGTGCTCGCTGGTGAGAAAGCCTTCAACGCCACCGGTGAATGGCTTCCACAAGCCACCCTTGACGCCATGAAATCCGGTTTGGTTTCCATCAAGGGACCCTTGACCACGCCTGTCGGCGGCGGCATTCGCTCGCTCAACGTCGCCCTGCGACAGAAGCTCGACCTCTACGCCTGTGTTCGCCCCGTCCGCTGGTACGACGGCACACCTTCACCTGTCAAGGCGCCACAAGACGTTGACATGATCATCTTCCGAGAGAACAGCGAGGACGTCTATGCGGGCATTGAATGGGAAGCGGAAAGCGACGAAGTGAAGCGCGTCATCGATTTCCTGCAAAACGAGATGGGCGTTGACAAAATTCGATTCCCCAACACCTCAGGTATTGGCATCAAGCCCGTCTCCAAGGAAGGAACGGCTCGCATCGTTCGTGCTGCCATTCAGTACGCCATCGATAACGACCAACCAAGCGTCACCTTGGTACACAAAGGCAACATCATGAAGTTCACTGAGGGTGGTTTCCGAGATTGGGGCTACACCCTTGCTCAGGAAGAGTTCGGGGCAACCGAACTTGACGGTGGCCCATGGTGCACGCTCACCAACCCGAACACCGGCAACGAGATCATCATCAAGGACGTCATCGCCGACGCCATGCTCCAGCAGATTATCACCCGACCTGCCGAGTACAGCGTGTTGACCACGATGAACCTCAACGGCGACTACATTTCCGACGCTCTGGCTGCACAGGTCGGCGGCATCGGTATCGCTCCGGGCGCCAACATCAACTACGACACGGGTATTTCCATCTTCGAAGCCACCCACGGCACGGCTCCCAAGTACGCCGGACAAGACAAGGTCAACCCCGGCTCCCTCATCCTCTCCGCCGAAATGATGCTGCGCCACATGGGATGGCGAGAAGCCGCCGACCTCATCGTCAAGGGCATGGAAGGCGCCATCTCCAACAAGACGGTCACCTACGACTTTGAGCGCTTGATGGACGACGCCACGCTGCTCTCTTGCAGCGCCTTTGGCGAGGCCATGATTCAACACATGTGAGTTGAGTCGTCAACGACCCCGTTGCCCTCGTCATAAGCAGTGTGAGCTGTAAGCACAACCAAACGAGACAATGCTCAGTTGGACTGACGCTTCAACCACGGTTTGAGTGAGCGGTGGTTCTTGGCCACGCTGAAGCCGAAGCGTTCCTCGATGGCTCGATCGACCAAGGTGAAATCACCGTCCATGGTCGCCACCAACACCGCTCCAATGGAGGGAAGAGGGAGCGAAGCGAGGTGCATGGCCAATCGGTAGATGTCAAGGTCGGTGGATTCAGGGTAGATTTCCCGTCCTTCCAATGTGGTTCGGTAAGTGATGCCCCGATAGCCCTTGAGTTCACTGAGTTCTTCAAACACATCGCTATGTCGCAGCAAGAACGCGTTGAGTCCGTCTGAATCGCTGGGAACATCCGCCAACATATCGGCGCTTGGACTCCACGTGCTGTATTCCGAAAGCACCTCGTCCACGAGTTTCAACATCACCTTCTCGCTGAGCGTCTCTTCAAGGGTGGAGGCATCGACCATGGCGCCCTTGAAACGAGGCAGCAAGCGCTGGTCCTTGGCAAACTGCTTGAGTTCACCTCGGACGTCCTCCGGGATCATCATCACCAAACGCTTTGCTTGGGCATGATGGAGCAGAATCCGATGGAACTGGTTGGCACCGATGATGTTCACATTGGTTTCAAGCACCAAATTCATGTGCTGGTACATGCGTTCCACAAGCGCATCGACGAGGACATTGGTGTCAACGATAACCAGGGGCGTTAGAGAGAGGTTGTGCAAAAACCGACGCTTTGAGGTTGGAATGTCGTCTTTGTACTGCGAGAACAAGGACTGCTCAACGCCAGCGAGACGGTTGCGCGCCGTGATGGAGAATTTGTTGGAGTTCTGCGCCCGCTCGAGGTACATCAAGCCCTCAAAGGCACCTTCTTCTGCTGCGTTCTTGGCAATCTCGTAAATCTCCTCCATGGAAGGTGAACTTCCTTGCATGGCTTGCCTGAACTGGTGCTCGTATTGGGTTCTTGAGCGACGAAGGTCACGACTGATATGGGTTGAGGCAGCCGTAACTCGACCGAGGAAGGGTTCGGGCGGAAGAAGGTGGGCTTGCTCAAACGGATAATTGCGCAGCAGGTCGAGTTCCTCTTCGTTGTAGGTGGTTCGGGTCTTCTCCACCATGTTGCCTTCAACGTCTTCTTCGAGGACGGTCTTCCGCTGCTGGACGTGCTTTCGGACCAAACGAGCGGCGGCGTTGGTGTCTTTTCCAGCCATGTGGCAGACTCGCAAGTAGAGTTTGAAGCGCTCAGTGATGGCCGTTTTCAGTGAGGGGACGCGCTCCAGCAATTCTACGGCCTCGGCCCATGAGGTGGCGTGCGCATAGTGGATGAGGGATTTGCGATACAGCATCAACGGCAACGAGAGAGCGAAGTCGTTGTCTTCACTCTCAGAAGCCCAATCGGTTGATTCACCGCCAGTTTTCCGGTGCTTGTTGAACAATTCAGCCGCCCGTGAGTATTCTCGTGCAGAATTCAACTCATCACCATCGGCAGCAAAGTGAGCTGCTCGAGCAAGCGGTGCCCAGGGCGATAGTGGGTCGTTCTTTTGGTACCAAGCGACCAAATTTGGAAGGCCCAGGTCGTGTTCAACCATGAGAATGGAAAAGGATTGAATCAGGCGAAGAGGGAGGGTGGAGTTGTCCAAGAGTTGGTCCAGTTCGTTGATATCGTCGGCCTTGGCCATGCCGATGTTGAACGCCTGAAGATGTCGGTTCATCGTCAAGGTCAAGAGCATGACATCAAACAAACGTCGCTCAATGGTGGAGAGGTCAAGTTCATCCAAACTGGCACCCATGTTGCGAACGTGGGTGGCGCTGACCACGCCATCGCTGGTCAACGCTCGGCTGATGGGTGAGAAGGCTTGGAGAGCTTTGGTTGGAAGCACTTCAGCCACCTCTGGCGTTTCCTTGTAGATACCTTCCATCAGGAGAAGCAAGTGCAGGGCGAGAGGGCTCAGCACCTCCGGCACCTCCGCGCCGTGGATGGCCTGCATGGCTTGGCTGCGGCATGCGTAGATGTGAGGGCGCAAGGAGGCGTCGATACTGGCGGGAGCCAGGTGGCTCACGAGCAACGACATGTAAGGGTGAGAAAGCGAGAGCATGTTGTCGCCGGCGAAGACACGAGCCAGGCGATCGACATCCAGTTCCTCGACCAACAGCGTCAGAGCCACCGAGCGACTCTCCTCCCACATCGCACCCTGTTCATCGCACAGACGTTGCGCCGCCTTTCGGCGGAGTGTAGAGGCCAAGGCCGTTTCGTGAACGATGTGGTAAAGCGCTTGGTCGTCTACATCATCCAAGAAACGCATCAACCAGGCATTGGCTTGTTCACTGTCAAGTGAAACGACCAGCGGAAGCAATTCGGAAACATCCGAAGACGCATCGAGGCGACGCTTTTCGAGAACGCTCACCGCCTCGTCCTGCTTCCCTTCATTGAGAAGTGCGTTCAGCCGCCACCAGGTCAAACGGTCTCGTCCTTCGTGGACGCCGGCTTGCTCGAGCAAGGCCAAACCCGCTTCAAGCTCGCTTGAGCCGCACGCCTCGGCCTCGGCAGGGGCGTGTTGCCAACCCAGGGTGCGTCGTGCAACCGAGAGCGAATCGTCTCGGTTCAGCGCGAGAAGCGATGGCCAGTCCTTGACGGTTCCAGCGGCGAGGTGCTCAAAATCCTCAAGCGCATCCAAAAGATCGCTATCGGCCTTCTTGCAGGCTTTTCTGGCTGCTGAAGGAACATCGTGGCCTGCATGAAGCGCCAACAACACCGTGATGAAGGCCATGGAGCCCTCAAGAGCGTTCAAGGGGGCGTCCAAATCGAGCGAACGGCCACCTGAAATCTGGTTGGTGGCCTTCTGCATGGCGACTTTGATGTCGGGGTCGTTCACGCCCGCACTGGCCAATTTCAGCACGGTGACGATGGCGTCCTTATCTCGTGGGTCAATCCAAAAGAAATCCGTACCCATGGCGGTGGTTTCCTTGACCTTGGTGGCTTTGGCCTTGGGGAAGGCGAGGAATTGGCCGAGAAGGGGTGTCTTTTCTCCGATGGTGTGCCACACCGGGTGAACACCCTCGACCATGCATGTCTCTCGTAGCAAGTTTTCGTGAGCGTTCCATGCTTCGTCCCAGTTGTCTTCGTCGAGCTGTTTGTGAACCAGCAAGGTGGCCAACTGATAGGCCGTCGACAACGGAGATCCGTCGATGATTTCCTTTGGTTTGTGAAGCCATGTCATGTGAGGCGGACCTGTTTGACGACCGGATCGGCGCATGCGACCTCGGGGGCGATTCATCGTTGGTCGTCGGGGAGATGCGTCTTCATCGTCGTCGGAAGCCGGTGGCTCCTGTTCGTGAGCAGCGATGACCAAATGAGCACGGAGTGGTTTCTCCAGCATTTTCCATGCGGATTCACGGTTCATGATCGAAACGCGAACAGCACCCGACCTGGGTTTTGAAAACGCTGCCTTGAGACAGGTTTCCATGTACTGTTCGTCCAACCCTTCATCCCCTCATTTTCCCCCACGACGAGAGCCCTTTCAACCCACCGATGGACTGGTTTGCCCAATTTAGAGGGAAGAGGCATACCTCCATGAACCCGAGACCTTTCGCCTTCGTTGAGTCAAGATGGAACTTGTGCCCACCGTCGCTCTGCTCCTCCACCCGCTTCTTGCAAGCGCTTTGGTGGTCTGGATGTGGTGGCAATACGCTTGGCGAAAGAAGTCCTACGAACTCAAAGGCGAGGAGCGAGCGCTTCACTTGGCCCGCCACGAAACCAACGGGGAACGCCTCCTGTGGGCGACCGGCCTGGTCATCCTCGTGGCGTTTGTCGCACGAGGTTTCACCGGCTGGTACGCCGGTGAAGGAGTCCTTACCTCAATGGTCCCACAATCCCTTCACGGCTTCATGGGCCCGGTCGGCTTTGGTTTGATGGTCTTCATGACGCGTCTGGGCAAACAGGCTCGAACACAGCGGGAGGCTGGAGAATCCTTCGCTGTGGCCAAACTCAAGCACGGACGGGCCGCTGACCTCATCATCTACCTCGTGTTCATTCACGCCTTCCTTGGCTTCATCTACACGTTCGACGTGTTGATGTGAGCCAGCCTCCGGCCCGGTGGGCCGGCGCAAAAGCCGTCAAGGACACATCATCCGAAGATGGTGCTGAACAACCAACCGAAGGTCGATTGGTCGCCTGGGCCAAGGTAGAACATCAACATGAACACGGCGATGCCGTACATGATGGGGCCTGGCTCGTCGGCCTTGCCCATGCCCAACTTGATGGCCACGTAGGAGATAACACCCCAAGCAATACCGTCAGCGATGGAGTAGGTGAACGGCATCAAAACCATGGTCAAGAAGGCAGGGAGCACCATTTCCTTGTCGTCCCAGTTGATTTCGGTGGCTTGCTTCATCATGGTTGCACCAACGATGACCAAGGCACAGGCTGCGGCGAAGGTCGGGATGGCTTGGAAGATGCCCGAAAGGAACAGACCTGATAGCATCAGCACACCAACGACGACCGCCGTCAATCCGGTCTTACCGCCTTCTTCAACACCTGCAGCGGATTCGATGTAGGTGGTGGTCGTGCTCGTACCGGTGATGGCACCAACGATGGTTGCGGCAGCATCGGACATGAAGGCCTCGTCTGAGTTCTGGAGTTCATCGTCCTCGTTGACGTAGCCGGCTTGGCGGCCCACGGAGTAAAGGGTTCCAGCCGTGTCAAAGATGTCAACGAAGAGGAAGGCGATCATGACCAGCATGAAATCAGCCAGGTTGTCGCTGATGTCGCCAAAGGCGCCAAAGGCGGCCCCAAGCGTTTCTTCTGGCATGCCGACAAATCCAAAGATTTCATCTGGCCAAGAAGCCTCAGCAGCAGCCCAACCTGCACCACCTGCAGCGAAGTCGTTGTAGGGGTCGTAGGCACCGACAAGCCAACCGAACAGAGATGCACCGAGGATACCGTAGATGATGGCTCCCTTGATGCCTCGAGCCATCATGACGGCGATGGCCAGAAGGGCCACCATGGAAATCACAGCACCATGCTGCCAAATGGCGTAGTCGCCCGAGCCGAAGGCTTCGGTGGTGGCGAGGTTGACCAGCGTGGCGCCGTCGTCCTGAATCCAGCCCATTTCACGAAGACCGATGATGGACAGGAACATACCGATACCGGCGCCCGTTGCAATCTTCAAATCCTTTGGGATGGCGTTGATCATCTTGGTTCGCCAACCGACTTGCGGCAACGAAATGATAACGAAGATGATACCTTCAACCAAAACAGCGGCAAGGGCGATTTCCCACGGAATCCCCATGCCGAGCACGACTGCGAAAGTGAAGTAGGCGTTGAGACCCATCCCCGGAGCCAGAGCAAAGGGAAGGTTTGCCCAAAGCCCCATGACCACACAGCCAACAAAGGCAGCAATGGCCGTGGCGAAGAGAGCGTCGTCGTATGGAATACCGGTCGCACCAAAGTTGTGCAACATTGACGGGTTCACGATCAGGATGTAGGCCATCGTAAGGAAGGTCGTTAATCCGGCTCTCAGTTCACCGTTTAAGGTGGCATCTCGTTCTTCAAATTTGAAATAATTCGCTATATTTTGCTCAAATCCCATGTTCATATCTCCTATAGGGTTAGTAACCTCTTCTCATGGAGGGGTTAATATAATTCGGGTGCCAAAACGGCTTAAAAACCCCCAAAAAGAGACTTTTAACGATCTGTCAAGACTCGTAATCCACCAGAGTGATGAGCGGAGCATCCACAGCCTCGCGGCCGTTGAGGAAGGACAGTTCAACGACAAGGGCGCACCCCGCAACTTCGGCACCTGATTGACGGCACAGTTCCACAGAGGCGGCAAGCGTTCCTCCCGTCGCCAGCAGGTCATCAAGTATCACGACCCGTTGGCCTTCGGACAATGCATCAGCTTGAATTTCAATGGTGTCCGTACCATATTCCAAATCATAAGTCAACGAATTTGTTGGACCGGGTAATTTACCTGCTTTTCGTATCATCATCATCGGAAGTCCCATCCGCTGAGCGAGGGGCGCAGCAAACAGAAAACCGCGACTTTCGATGCCGGCAAGAACGTCCGGTTGCCACGCCGCCATCGCTGCTTCGAATTGGTCCAAACAATACGCCATAGCCGTTGGTTCCCGTAGAAGGGTGGCGATATCGTAGAACAAAATGCCTTCAATTGGAAAATCTGGAACACCCCGGATGTGGTCCTTGAGGTTCATGAGCGTGGAAAACATCGGTCGGTTCATGAACGTGACTCACCCTCTACCCCGGTGATTTGGCCAACACCTGGTGTTGAGCCCCAAGACGCCGATTCAAATACACCGTTTTTTTCGGTGCGATTCATGGAGGGCGCCACCGACCCCGAGGTTCTGAAAAATCGGGCGTTTTTCAAACTCGGATTGTTCATCCACGACCACCGGAGAGTGATGATGGCTTTTGGTTTGGTCTCCTGCATTCTCATGACGGGACTCATGTCCATGGGAGCCGATTGGGCGGAAGGCTTTGGCGAAGACGACGTTGAATCGGTGAACGCAGGTCGGTTGATTTCGGAACGCTTTGCCAGCGACGGCGATGAAGGCGGCCAATCCTTCCGTTATCTGGTCTTCCATCCAACCCTCAACGATAGCAGCGAGCAGTGGAGAACGGCCGTTGAGGAAGCGTTGGCTTCCTTTGCGTCGCACAGCAAAGTCACCATCGAGTATTCCTGGGACGTCGCCGAGGTGGACAGAAACGATGTGGTGGCGGTGGATGATGATGGCACCTACGCCATCAACAAGGTCACCTTCGCCACCGATCGAAAAGAGGCAAAATCACTGCTCAATGACCTCCACGATTCCCTCACAATCGGCGGTGATTTTGAAGCATGGATGACTGACGGCATCGCCGTTGACTGGACATTTGACGACCGCATCAAGAACGACCTCATCAAGGCTGAATTGGTCTCAGGACCCCTCTCCATCCTCATTCTCGGCATTGTGTTTGGCTCCATCGTCGCCGCCCTGCTCCCAGTCGGCGTTGGCGTGGGAACCGTGCTGGCCGCCATCGGCATGACGATTTGGCTCTCCAACGTAACCGATGTGACCGTCTACGCCACGAACATCATCTCGCTCATCGGCATCGGTGTCTCCATTGACTACTCGCTCTTCCTCGTGAACAGGTTCCGTGAGGAATTGGCGCGAGGCCACGACGTCCGGACGGCGACGGCGATGAGCTGTGCAACGGCTGGAAAGGCCGTGTTTTACTCGGGTATCACGGTCGCCATCGGCCTCATGGGCATGCTCTTTTTCACCAACACCTCCCTCCCATCGTTGGGAATTGGCGGCACCATTGCGGTGACCATCGCCATGGTCTATTCCACCATCGTCCTCCCCGCCGTGATGGCGTGGTTGGGCCCACGTGTCAACAAAGGAAACATTCCCTTCGCCCTCGACATGAGCGCCAAAGAAGACGGTGTGTGGGCTCGCATCGCCAAGCGCGTCATGGACCGCCCGTGGGCCGTGCTCATTCCAACGCTGGTGTTGCTCATCGGTGCCGGTTTACCGTTCGCCTACGCTGAGTTCTCGCTCTCCTCGTGGAAGGCACTTCCCCCCGATGACGAATCTCGCCAAGGCATGGAATTGATTGACGAACAGTGGCCCGACCAGGCTGCGAACTCCATTTTCCTCGTCATCGACACCGACGGTGCAGACCCACTCTCGGCCGACAACCTCCGAGCACAACATGCCTACCTGTCAGACCTGTTGAACGATTCACGGGTCTCGGGTGGTATCGGTGTGGGCTTGCCCTCACCGGGAATGAGCGCTGATGAGGTGGTGCAATTCTGGGCTGCCCCCGACGAAGCCCTACCACCCGAACAGGTCGCCGTGCGCGAAAGCCTGCGAGCGGCCTTCGTCGGCGAGGATGCGACGATGATGTCGGTCCAACTCATTGGCGCCCAAACCAACGTTGACTCTCGCAAAGTTGTGGAAGAAATTCGGGATGACAGAGCGAGCTTCCTCGACGACCTCAGCGGCGAGAACGACCGGTTATTGGTCGCAGGGTTCGCCGCTTACAATGCCGATAACCTCGATGCCATCGCCGATAATCTGCCACGAGCACTGGCGTTCATTCTCATCGCCACCATGGTGCTGATCTTCCTTCAGGTTCGCTCGGTCATCATACCCATCAAAGCCATCGCCATGAACATCCTCTCCATTTCAGCCTCCTTCGGCATGCTGGTGTGGGTTTTCCAATGGGGCTACGGTGAATCCCTGCTCAACTTCACCGCCCAACCCATTGATTCGGGCAATCCCGTCATCATGTTCTGCATCGTGTTCGGGTTGTCAATGGATTACGAGGTGCTGATGCTCTCAAGAATTCACGAGGAATGGGAGCGAACCGGCGACAACACCCTCGCCGTGGCCAACGGCCTGCAAAAGACGGGGGGGCTGATCACCGGAGCGGCCGCCATCATGGTCGTGGTGTTCAGCGCTTTCGGCCTGTCGTCGGTTATCATCCTGAAACAGATTGGGTTGGGCTTGGCGCTGGCCATCCTCATCGATGCAACCCTCGTACGCGCCCTGGTGGTGCCGTCAACCATGCGGCTCATGGGCAAATGGAATTGGTGGGCACCGGCCTTCATGCGTGCTGCTCAACCTACCCCTGCTTTGGCCCCAGAACCCATCGCCATCGCCGCTTCAACGGTCGAAAACGAGCAAGAGTGACCCCCTTTTCCGGTGGAGAACCTTCAAATCAAGGCGGGTGGACGGAAGAGCATGGCACGACAGGACCGTACCCTGAAGAAAGTCAACAAGGTGTTGGCTCGTGTTGAGAAGCACATCGAGGAAACGCGAGATGCTTTGGAAGACCTTGAAATTGAATTCGAGGTGCTCAAGGCGACCGTCAAGCGGTTGAAGGCCGCCTCTGTTGAGTCTCAAGAGCCGGTTGAGGAAACCGACGAGGACATGGACATCGAGAACTCCTCAAACATCACGGTGACCCGTAAGTTCTGATTCAGAGCTTCAGCACAACATCCCGGTTGGCCCACATCGATAGCCAATGCTCCATGTTGGCCTCAAGTCCCGGTGGTTGAATTCTGCAGCCACAAGCGTTGGCATGGCCGCCTCCCGTGGGGTCCAACGACGTGGCCATTCTGGACAGGTCGTAACGTCCTTGCCCGCCAGGCAGGAAGGAGTTGGCGTAGAAACTGGCCCCGAGCGGTGGGCGGTCGGGGGTCTCTAGGTGACCATCAGCATAGCCGTGAACGATACAGCACGCATCGGCCGCTTCCCCAACCCATGCGGTGACCAAGTAGCCGTTGCTTCGCAGGGATGTTTCATCCATCCGACACACGGCCAAACGGTCGTGGACCGTGGTGTTCTCTTCCACATGGCTTTGAGCAGCCGCCCGTTCAGCAGCGGCTTGTTGGCACCGAGCATGGACGATGGGGTCGGCGAGCAGGACCTCAAAGGAGGCGCCGTTGGCCAGCAAATTCACCAGATGCAGCATGTACTCGGGGTCGCGAGACGTGCACGTTCGTGCAAGTTGCAACAACGGGCCGTCGGCGAGAAAATCTTCCTTGCTGATGCCACCAGAATCCAAGGCGTCGACAACTGGCATCATCGGCGCCAAGTGGTCCATATCGGTGATTTCTGCAAGCAATTCGTACGCCAGCCGTGCTGCTGATGGTGTGGCTTCCCAGTGTTGAGTGCCACCATCCGCTTTGAACTTCTGAGCCTCGGTATCGTCTGGTCGGTTGGTCAAGTGATGATCAACAAACCAACCGCAGGCCGGGTGAAATGGCAAATCGACAAGCACCGTGTCTCGACCGATAACCTCGTCGACCAGTCCCGCTCGCAGTGCAGCGGCGTGGGTGAAGGTTACGACCGCATCGGGGCGAAAGGCCTTGAGCACAGCTGCTCCGAACAGACCGTCCATGTCAGAATCGGCGACGATGCGATTGTACGGGGGCACCTCCTCAACGCTCAACGGATGAATGCCCATGCTTCATCGCCAATCGCTCATGTCCATCAAGGTTGGGTGGTGCTCACCCGTTATGACCATGAATGAGAAGCGATGAGGACCCCACCATGGAAACCTCATGCGGGGTGGTGCTGGTCAATTACGGGACGGTGCTGCTGTTGCAATACCCGCAGGGGCACTGGGACCTCCCAAAGGGGCATGTTGAGGCGGACGACCCGAACCGACAGGCCACGATGCTTCGGGAACTCGCTGAGGAAACTGGCATCCGCGACGTGGTGATTTTGGAAGGTTTTGAGGAGCGGACCGAATACTCCTTTCGACACAAAGGCAAGCGTCAATCCAAGGAGGTCTACTGGTACATCGCTGAAACCGATGAGATGGAGGTTCAACTCTCGCATGAACACCGAGGCTACCTCTGGTTGGATTGGGAACAAGCCCTGGAAACCATCACCCACGATGAGACGCGAACCGTGGTTCGCTTGGCCCAGCAATTTGTGCAGTTGCACGGCACGCAATAAGTTCAAAGCGACGAAAAATCATCATCGCTGGCTTGCATTTGTTCAACCCGGTGTGCAACCCCTTTCTCGGCCGGTCGCTTTCCGAGAGGAACCCACAACGCCTCTTCTTCGTTCAGCATCGTGCTCACCCATCGGCCCATAACAAATAGCCAATCGGAAAGGCGGTTGACGTAGACCTTGACGAGCGGGCGAACGGCCGCTTCCCCTTCGTGCTCCTGAAGTTGCACGATGTCCCGTTCAAGTCGGCGGACGACCGTACGAGCGACCTGCAAACACGCCACCGGTGGGGAGCCTGCGGGGAGGATAAAACTCGTCAATTCGGGAAGGGAAACCAACCAGGCGTCCATTTCCGCCATCAACACGTCCGTTTGGCCCTGCGAGAGGAGCACCATGTACTCCGGCAACGCTTCCGGTGGGCAAGCCAACTCAGCACCGAGGTCGAACAGTTCGTTTTGGACGCGAGCGAGTGCTTCATTGAGGACCGTTTGAACCCGTTGGACGCTGGTTCGCTCCCCACCGTCTTCGTGGTCGGGAACACGGTTGATTTCGGCCAACACCATCCCGAGCCAACTGTTGGCCTCGTCGCATGTCCCGACCACGCTGAACCGGGGGTCTGATTTTCTGCGACGCGACCCGTCAACCAGCGAGGATTCGCCGCCATCGCCGCCGCCCGTGTACACGCGATTGATCTTGACCATGGACCGACCTCAGCCCTGCGACATCATGCCTCTATGAGGGGTTTGCGGGAAGGAAAGCCCTCTTCCATGCGATAATACCACTCGATGTCGGCCTCGCCAACTGCCCAAGAAAACAAGGCCATGCGGTGGTCGACCACTCCGTACCATTCCAAACGCCCAGGGTCCATTGAGACGATGCGAGCGCCGATGCTCTCGAGGCGGGCAACGCTCGCTTGCCACTGGGTGACCAGTTGTCCGAGATGTTCAGCCACTTCCATCACATGCGGATGCGTCATGGTGTAGCGGTCAAGGAGCAGTTCCAACTCGTTGGTCAAATCATGCGCTTCATCGCTCATGGCCTGGAGGACCATGAGGACGTTGCTTGCCTCTGGTAGCGATGCTCGCGCCTGTTCAATGGTGACCACAAGCGCACCTTCTGGCAGCGGATAGGGCAACGCTGCCTCGGGAGAAAGCTCGTCCAACTCCATCGGTAGACCCGAATAGAGAGGTTCGTCGGAAGGTGTAGTCACGGCTACTCCTTCACTTGACGCTTCTTTTACTCATCGGAAGTTGCGCATGAAGAATCTTCGTTTTTTGACGAAAAATCAACTTCCGAATGAATGTGCTCAAGTTGGAGTCACCGGCACGGACGAAGATGTTCGACGGGAGCGACGAGAACGACTGAGTTTGAGCCAGCCCATGACGAGAAGCCCACCCCACATCACGAGTTCAAGGACGACCACCAGGTAGTAGACGGGCCCGAGGGACTCCAGCATGGAAACGGCATCGTAGGGAAGGCCGTGAATAGCCATGTAGGCCGATTGTGAAAGTAAACTCGAGGAGAACCAAACGAGCACGGCGAACCAAAGGATGTTACCCATGGGCCAATCATCAGGTGCTTCCCGCAGATGCTTCATGGTGTTACATCGACCTTGAGGGATATAAGTCCTCGTTTAATTTGTATCACTTTCCCCCGGAAAAGTGCAAATTCAACCCTCTTCCGTACCATGAACAGGAATCAAAGAGGTGAAATCACCACCCATTTCGGTTAGGGCTTCATGAATGGCACCGATCCATTCGGGTGCAACCGCTGCCTCACCACCAGCGTCTTCGAAGGCTTCCAGCCACCGACGTGCCTCCTTAGGCTGGTCAAGGTATACGTGAATGCGATGCAAAGCGATGTACGCCATCGGGTTGAGGTGTTCTTCGTCAGCGTCCCAGCCTCGCTCAAAGCAAGAGATGGCCCCGTGCGGGCCGTGGAGTTGACGGCGTTGGAGGGCGACCATGCCGGCTTGGCTCCATGCAAGGGGAAGACGACCAATGAGCAGACCTCGAAACACCATCCAAGTTTGGCCGCCACCCAGAAGCACCAGCAGGAGAAAACCAGCCCACTGTTCAAGCGTGTTCAAGTCCGGCCATGTCATGACCATCAACCCGCCCGCACCGGTGCAAAACACAAAACCGGACATGGGAGCGATGAACACGTCCCGGCGTGTGCGAACCATGTGATGCACCCCGACGAGCACGCCATAACTGCCCAAGCCCAACACCACAATGAGCAACGCGGTCAAGGACATTGGGCGAGGAGCGGATTCACCCAAAGCGAGAAGCCCCGTGATACTCGCTAAAATCCAGCCGAAACGGCCGGAGATTTCGGGGAAGGGTTGGTGGCGACTGCCTGCGATGAGCGAAGTGGAAACGACCGCGAGAACGGCCAGGGCAAGCCATTTTCCCGAAGTTTCGTCCAGAAACATCGCATCCATTGGTTGCGCCTATCGGCCGACCGATATCATGCTTTGTGATATCCCGAACCGCGCTGGACCTCGCTGGCTCTGTAGAGTTGTTCAACCAGCATCACCGCAGCCAATTCATGAGGGAAGGTCATGGAAGAGAGGGAAAGTCGCTCCAAAGCTTCCAGCCCTGCATGAGCAGGCCAACCTTCGGCAGGACCCAAGGCAAGATGAACCGCCTCGCTGCCCAACTGCCACGTTTCGTATCGGGCTGCAAAGGCCAGTGAGGGTTCTTGCACACCTGCTTCGTCGAGGAGAATCAAACGCCCCCGCTTGGAGAGCAAACGTTCAGCGTAGGCGGTAGCGTCCATCTTTGCAGCGTGATGCTCAACGCTGACACCTCGGCCTTTGAGTCGCTCACCGTACATCTCGATGAGGTGTTTCATCGCCTTTTCTTTGGGAACGCCATGCGTGTGGACGGTCAACCGGGCCATGAACTGCTCTCGCAAAGCCGCCTCTTGAATTCGTTGGCGCATGGACAAGACCATGAACCAACGACAACAACCGATGTTCATGGGCTGGTGGCCGTTTGGGAAAAAGGCCAAGAAAACCTCCAACAGCAACGACCCGATTCTGAAAGACACGCGCACATGGTTGGCGGAACTGCGTGATGCGTGCGAGATGAATTTTGACCAGCCAGAAGAAGCCCGCCGTCGTATTCGCCACATGCAGGTGGAATGGAAAGAAGCCATGGACAGGGGTGACATGGCGCCTTCGCTTCGAGAAGGATTGGAAGGCCGTGCATTCCGTTTGCTAAACTGCACCGACAAAGAATGGCTGGGTTGGTTGGACGACCTCAGTTTTTGGAAAGCGGGATGGAAACCAGGCCTTGATGAAGAGAACGAGGCTTGAAGAAGGTCATGCCTGCAGGGCAGACCATGGGTCAAACCCCCACCTTGCACCTCCTCTATTCCTGCCCGTTCTGCTGGAAAGTACGCGGCTTGCTTGAGCACCTCAACGTGGACACAACCTACGTCCCCGTCAACGGGATGCGCATCAAGAAGGACGTGGCGTTCACGGGTGACTGGGGGAAGGTGCCGGTGTTCACCGATGAAGAAGGCCAACACCATGTTGACTCCACGCCAATTCTCCGCGTCATCGACGAGAAGTACAACGGCGGAAAAATGGCCGAACAAGGCGACAAAGCCCGTCAGGACACCTGGATGCAGTGGGTAGACACACACCTGTCGAAGGCCACCGTGCCCATTCTCTACGGCAGCCTTGGCTCAGCGTTGAAGACGACCACACGCATCTCAAAAATTGAGAATTTTGGCTTCATTTCCAAGCGACTCTACGCCTGGGCAGGCTTCCCCATCATGTGGGGCATCATCGCTCGAAAGCGAGTCAAGAACGACGGCCGAAAACCCAAGCAACTCTGGCACGACCTGTTGACGGAATTCACCGATGCTCACGAGGGAAAGCCGTTCTTTGGAGGCGATTCACCGGACCTGGTTGACTTTGCTGCGTTCGGCTACATGCGTTCCGTTTCCCCCTATCCACAATTCGAACAACTGGCCGACCATGCCAACGGCATGGCGTGGTACAAGCGCATGGAAGCATCGTTAAATTGAGGGGTCGTCGTGAGCATCAGCCTCAACGGTCTTGAATTCGTTCAGGTGGAATCGGCTACCACCGTCATGGGCACAACCAAGGGCGGCTGGGTCTATGCGGGCCAACGACCGTCTTACGAAGCAAAAACGCCGGCCTTCTACGTCATGCCCTCGCCGCTCACCGACGGCGAAGTCGCCAGCGCCATGGGCGTGAATGGCGACAGGGATGAGCAGCAACGCACCACGGAAACGCTGACCTCCCTCGAGCTTCGCGAACTGGCCGACCACCTGATGAAGTCGCCTGCATTTGACGAGGCGGTGAACCAACTCGATGGTCAGTGGGAACTCCGCAGCCTCACTCAAGCCGAATGGCGAGCTGCCCGCGACCAAAACGTGCTCCTGCTCGAAAACGGACTGACCGAACGCTTGGCCGACGCACCGTCCTCCAACAACCGAGGGGCGATGATGGACGGACGACCACGTCCCAACGAATTGCTCGGTCCTGCGGCGGCACAAAGCGCTGCCATCGCCGTCCACCCCCGAAACGAGACCATAACCGCCATGACCAGCGTGCCGCTGGACCGGCCGCTGCCCAAGGTTGTGGCCAGGCTGGCGTTAACACCCGTTCGCACCGAGGAGTCCAAACGGGTCCCTGAGAACACTGACCGGTGGAAGAACGTCCGCTCTGAACTCCTGTGGACGACCGTGTTGGGCATCGTGCCTTCCTTCCTTATTCCGGTGCTCAGGGGCATGGGCGACTACGCCACCGAAGGATGGGTCAACCTCCTGTTCGGAGGGTTGTGCGCCGGTTTCTTCACCGGCGCTATCTGGCGTCCACGACGACCGGTGTTGCGCTACGACGAAGTGGAGTCGTCGTCGATGAGCGTCGCCCAATAAGTGTCCTTTCGGATAGCGTCAGCCGTGCAAATCGTGGCCATGTTGACGATGTGCCGCACGCCGTCTTGGCGAGCGACCAGTTGCACGGGGTGAGCCATGCCTTCGAGGATGGGGCCCGTCATTTCGGCATCGCCGAGTTCCTCGAGGAGTTTGTAGGCGATGTTGGCCGAGGCCAGATTGGGCAGAATCAACACATTGGCCGGCCCGACGAGTTTCATGAACGGGTATTCTTCCTGAATGGCGGGGTTGAGGGCGGTGTCGCTCTGCATAGGCCCGTCGATCATCAGCGTCGGGTCCAGCGTACGGGCCATGATAACCGCTTCCTCAATGCGTTCTGAACGCTGCGCTCTGGTTGAACCAAAGTTGGAAAACGAGAGCATGGCGACGCGTGGAGCAACCCCGAAACGGCGAGCAACCTTGGCCGTCTGAACGGCAATTTCCGCCAGCGTTCGGCTGTCAGGATAGACGTTCACCGTGGCGTCGGCGAGGAAAATCGTTCGGCATTTGATGTTCATCATGTAGCAACCGATGACGCAGTGGGCATCGTCGGCCTTGCCAATGAGTTCCAGCGTTGGCCTGAGCACATCCGCGTAATTTCGACTGACGCCTCCCACAAAGCCGTCCGCATCACCAGCGTGGACCATTTGGGCGGCAAAGTAAGGCCGGCTCTTGAGCAGGCGAGCCGCATCGGGCCAGGTCGTTCCTTTGCGTTGACGGCGTTTGAAAAAGGCGTTGGCGTACTCCGTTTTTCGTCGCTCGTCGTAGCGAGGGTCGTAGGCTTCGTATTCGAAGTTCAGGCCCAATTCCTCCACCATCCGGTCGATGCGGTCCACCGGGCCCAGGAGGATGGGGTGGCAGATGTTTTGCTCCACCAATTGAGCGGCTGCTCGCAACACGGGCTCTTTGTCGCCTTCGGGGAACACGATGCGCTTGCCTTTGCCCTTGACCTGGTTGATCATTTGACGCATCACGGAGTAGGATTCGCCAAGACGAGCCTCGAGTTCCTCCTTGTATCGGTCGATGTTGAACTCATCAGCCGAAACGCCGGCAATCCCCTCGTCGATGGCGGCTTGCGCTACTGCGGCGGCCTCCCAAAGAAGCACCCGTCGGTCGAAGGGTTTGGGGATGATGTATTCGGGTCCGTATTGCATGACCACCCCATCGTAGGCGGCCGAGATGTAATCGGGTACAGGCTCCTTTGCAAGAGCTGCAAGCGCTTTGGTTGCGGCCATTTTCATATTCTGCGTGATGTCTCGGGCACGAACGTCCAGGGCGCCTCGGAAAATGTAGGGGAAACCGAGCACGTTGTTCACCTGATTGGGGTAGTCGGAACGTCCCGTGGCGATAATGGCGTCCTTGCGCACCTGAAGCACCTGTTCGGGGAGGATTTCTGGGGTCGGGTTGGCCAGTGCGAAAATGATGGGTTTGTCCGCCATGCTGGCGACCATGTCCTTGGTGACCAAGCCCCCGCGAGAAAGGCCCAACATGACATCAGCACCCTTCAGAGCGTCCGCCAAGTCACCGGCGGGGCGGTCTTGTGCAAAGGGTGCCTTGTATTCGTTCAATTCACCCGCATCCAAGCGAGCCTTTGTGATGATGCCTTGACTGTCGACCAGCGTGATGTTGTCCATGCTCACGCCCACAGCCACGTAGTGGTTCGCACAGGCGATAGCCGATGCACCGGCGCCGATGACGACCACCGAGAGGCCGGCGAGGTCCTTGCCTTGGAGTTCGGCGGCGTTGAGCAGGGCCGCTGCGGAGATGATGGCCGTGCCGTGCTGGTCGTCGTGCATGACGGGAATGTCGGTCGCTTCCGCGATGCGACGTTCGATTTCAAAACACTCAGGAGCCTTGATGTCCTCGAGGTTGATGCCCCCGAAGGTCTTCGAGATGTTGACCACGGTGTTGATGAATTCCTCAGGGTCTTCGGTGTCCACTTCGATGTCAAACACGTCAATACCGGCGAAGGTCTTGAGCAGCAACCCCTTGCCCTCCATGACAGGTTTGCTGGCCAGAGCGCCGATGTTGCCCAAGCCGAGCACGGCCGTGCCGTTGGAAATCACGGCAACCAAGTTGCCTTTGGAAGTGTAGCGATAAGCGTCTTCGGGTCGCTTCTCAATCTCCAAACAGGGATAGGCCACACCGGGGGAATACGCCAAACTCAACTCGTGAGCGGTGGAATGAGGTTTGGTCGGTACAACCTTGATTTTCCCTTGCGGTTCAGCCTCGTGATACTCAAGCGCTTCTTTGCGCAGCATCCGGTCTTTTTTGCTCATGGACATGGGCTTCCCCGAAAAAAGGGGAAGAAGGCAGGGTTTGATTGTTGTGCGAACCCACCATGCTGCCTTGCGTCTTTTCCAAACATTGGCGCCAATCCGAACAGCTTGGTGGTGGATGAAAGAGAAAGCAATAATCCTGGAAAAAAACCTGCGATTCTGCTGAGCATTGTACAGACAGCGAAGGCTTCCCTTCAAATAAGTGAAAAATACACCACAACGCATGAAACTCACCCGGAAAGGTGACCGTCTTGGTCCTCGTCGCCAACGAGCCCTTTCCATGGTCGTCCTGATGGTACTCA
>CALGEM010000262.1 GCA_937881505.1 uncultured euryarchaeote | reverse complement strand
GTCTTCTTCTTCTTCCTCAGCGGGCGCTTCTTCTGCCTCTTCAGCGGCACCGTTGGCTTCATTCCATGCAGCAGCAGCGTCTTCCAACTCGGCCTTCTTGAGATAGCCGTTGTCGTCGTGGTCGTAAGCCGCAGCGAATTCAACAAAGGCGTCTCGATGACCAGCGTCAATGCCGGCAGCGTCCATCACACGAAGGAGCATGTCCTCGCGGAACTTCATCTTCGGTGCGCTGTCTTCGCTTGCTTCTTCCGCAACGTCCTCAGACGCATCTGCCTCCTCGGTTTCGGTCTCCAAGGCGGGCAAATCATCGGATTCAATTTCGTCGCCGAAGTGGACACCGTGGAATCGGTTAAGAGCCTCAGCATCGACTTCACCGCTTCCCTTGATGTCAAAGGAAACTTCGAGGCGTTCGCCTTTCTCCACCTTGGGCACATGCCAGAGGATGTGAAGGCCGCCTTCGCCTTCTTCAGAGGTCATGGTGACATCGTCTCGCTTACCGTCGGCACTCTTCATTTCCCATTCTTTGATTTCAAACTGGGGTGGAAGGACGTCGTTGATGTACAGGTCGCTCAAAGCGGTGTCGCCGTTGTTCTCGAAGAGAATCAGGACTTCGTAGCGGCCCTTTCCTCCAAGAGGAATGGCCTGCTTTCCTGCGCTGAAGTTTCGGCGGTTGTGAACGACCTTCACGCTGGGCGTTTCGGATGGTTCCCTGGTGCAGATTGGACCAAAGCGCTCAGCACTGAACTCAATCCGGGCGGGAGCGTCAACACGCTCGTTGCCAGGTGAGGGGTCAGGTGCGGAGAGAGGGTAGGAAATTTCCAATTTCTTTCCGGGCTTGAGACCGATGGGGCCGCGGGTACCCACGGTCAGCATCATGGTGTGGCCTTGGCCATCGGGCGAACGGTGTTCCTTCTCGATGGTGATGCCTTCGGAGATTTCGGCCTTGTATTGGTCGTCGTCGATGGCTTTTCCGTCGATCTTGATGGTGAGTTGTTCGTGGGTTGGCGCCTCAAAGAGTCCGGGGATGTCGTCGGTGATGCGCATGAGGTTGATGGTCGAGGAACCCTTGTTGACAAGGGTCATCGTGGCCTGAATCTTCTGGGCACGGTAGGAACGAAGATTGCCTGTGGAGTAGGTCTTCTCAACTTCTGCTTCCAACACTTCGAGTTTCTTTTCCTCGAGAGTCATCGTACCTTCAGAGGACTGAACAGCCTTTGGCAGCACGGTGTAGGAAAGGTCGTAGGTGAAGTCTGGCTCGGATTGTGCCATGACCGTGCGTTCCTCGGATTCCCACTTGCCGTTTGGGGTCACGTCCTGGTCAACGTCGTGGATATCGAAGAGCAGGTCTTCGCTTCCCTTCATGCTCACTTGCAACTTGGTCAAGTCAACAGCAAACGAAGAACGGTTCTCAAAGATGGCTTGGCAAATCCAGTTGTCAGGGCGCTCATCCTCACGGACACGCATGTAGGTGAATCCTCGACAGAACGCATCCAACTCACGGAAGGACATGTTGGAGAGCGTAGCATCCGCCTTGTAGGTAGCCGAAGCCTTGCCGGCCTTGATGGCCTTCGTTGATTCAACATTGATGGTTCCTTCAAGGGTGAGCGTTTGCTTTTCACCAGCCTGCAAGCGGCCAACGGTCCAGGTGATTTTTCCGTCTTCAAGTTCAGCACCAGCAGCCATCTCAAAGTGCATGGCGGAGGCCAAGGGGCGAGTGACCACAACATCGTGGAGTTCAACACCGGAGAGGTTCTCAACCTCAAGTTCCAAAGCGAGAGGACCGGGGTCCTCACCGATGGCAACGGACAACGAGCGCTCTTGGGAGCGGGATGGGTTGGTGTCCAATCGCTCACGGAGGGTCATCATCTGCTTGCCACTGACCTTGTAGGATTCGGTGTGGTTCTTGCTTGGTTCGAGTTCGTCAACGGAGACATGTTCGCCACCGAGGTCGGTGGAGTCGATGTTGTCAAGGAGCACGTCAATGTCGTAGATCCGGTCATCGGACGATGGGTTGTTGACGGTCAAGGTTCCCTTTACGTTCTGCTTGATGATGTTTCCATCAGCATTGAGGGTCGTCGTTTCAACCTCGTGAAGTGTCCCTTCGAGCTTGTCTCCGGGAACGGCTTCAACCTCAGCACGGCTTCGAATCGTAGCACCTGCTTGCTCACCGGTCAAGTCCGATGGAGCAAGGTCTGGAAGTGGAGCATCCGTCGTATCACCCAGGGAAAGCGCGGCGAGCGGGTCGGCTGCGGGTGCATCCGGCATGGGCGGCATCTCAGGGGGAGCCGGTGGTGCGGCGAGCGGGTCCATGAGCGGGTCGGCCGCAGGAGCCTCAGGCATCGGCGGCATGGGCGGCATC
>CALGEM010000261.1 GCA_937881505.1 uncultured euryarchaeote | reverse complement strand
CAAGTGCTTTCGCAGGACCATGGCAAAAGGTGGCGGCGTCATGGGCATGGGGCGGTCCCGCTGTGAAGTGTAAATGCGGGCGCCACGGACGAAGACGATGTCTCGCTGGTCTGCTTCTTTTGGATTGACACGAAGCACGATTTGCTCGTAATGGGGCATGTAGGCTTTCTTCACGTAGGCCCCCTTCAGGGCGTCCAATTCGCGTGCCATCACGCGAAGGTCAAACCCAGACATGGCCTTCTTCATGGTTCCACCTTCATCGATTCCAAGCGCCGAGGTGTGAAGAAGGTTTCAGGGTCATCTCACCCATCAAATGCTATTCCTCGCCCACATCCTCGAACTTCAACAAGACCTTCCCAATGTTCTTCGCGTCATGAATGTACTGATGAGCAGCCTGCACGTCTTCAGCGTCAAAAACGCAGTCAACGATTGGATCCAAATGGCCGGTTTGAATGCCGTCCACGATGCGAGCGAGTTGGCTGTGCATGACCGCTTCGTCGGACCAGGTGCCCATGTGGACACCGAACACCGCCCGGTTTCTCGTCATCAAGCGGAGAGCATCGAATTTCGGCGTTTTCCGCAAGGCGAAGAAGGCCTTCAGTAAGGACCGCTTTCCAGACGGCGCCGCCGCTGACAAACCGTAGGTGTAGAGCCGACCACCTTCAGCAAGACAGGAAAGGCTTCGTCGGAGGTTATCTCCCCCGATGGGGTCCAAGACGTGGTCAACGCCTTTGCCGTCGGTCTCTGTCTTGACGATGGCGACGAAATCCTCGTTGTGGCGGTCGATGGGGCGTGCGCCGTACTGTTCGATGATGTGATGTTTTGATTTGGATGACGTCGCCCAAACCTGTTGCAGCCCCGCCCACTTGCAGAGTTGCAAGGCAGCGGTCCCCACGCCTCCAGCACCACCGTGAACGAGCACTTTGTCATCAGGACGCAGATGGCCGAGGTGGTGAAGCATGTGATGGGCTGTCATGTAGGTGACAGGCGTGGAGGCAGCTGCTTGAAGCGACAGGCCATCGGGAAGTGGAACGACGCGGTCGACAGAGGAGAGAACATAGCTGGCCTGACCACCGTTGCGCATGGCAGCAACCACGCGCTGGCCGACCTCAAAACCGGACACACCGGGACCAATGGCATCAATGACTCCACTGGCTTCGTAACCGGGGGTGAAAGGGAAGGCTGGGCGGGGCTGATAGAACCCCATTCGCATGAGTAAATCTGCAAAATTGATACCGGCGTAGGCCACTTTGATTCGGACTTCCCCTTCACCGGGGGCTGGCGCTTCCATGGGTTGCGTGGTGATGGCGGATACTCCACCGGCTTTGGTGATGACAACACGCTTTCCCATCTTCACTCCTCCATTCGCCACTCGGCTTCGTATTGTTTGACGTTGCCTGCTTTTTGATGAGCGAGCAAATGTGAGAGCGTTTGGTCAACAGCAAGACCCGGATGTGCATCAGGCGTGTCGGCGTAGGCGTGAGCGGCGATGTCTTGGAGGCGGCTGACACCTTCTCGCACAGCATCGAGCACACGGTCATGGCGAGCCTTTCGGTGCTTGATGTAGTGCTCGATCAATCGATTGGGAATGGCAATGACGGGACCGTGGCTTGGGAAAACCAAGTGTGGCTTGAGTGCCTTGAGTCGTTCAAGCTGGTCGATGTACTCGTTCATGTCGCCCGTGTGAGGGGGGATGAGAATGGTGCCGATGCCGGCCACCATATCGCCAGCGACCAGGCCGGCATCGCTGAACAAACAAACATGGCCGGGGTGGTGGCCTGGCGTGATGAGCACCGTCCACGTTTGCTCGCCAAGCCTCAACAGTTCACCATCGGTAAGAATCCGCTGACAGGGCACGGAGCGAGCGGTGTATTCGCTGCCCCAGACCGGGACATCAAAGGCTTCCTTGAGGAGTGACATGTCTGCGAGATGGTCGCTGTGGCTGTGCGTGAACAACACGGCGACGAGGTCTCCACGATGGCGGTCAACCGCCGTGGCCAACGCCTCCATGTCTTCGCGCATCCGTACAGCAGGGTCGACCAGAATAAAATCACCATCGGGGTCGCCTACGAGGTAGCAATTGGTGTGGTCTGCGGGTGGAAGGGTGGCGGTTTTGATGGGCACCACTTCCACGCCGTGGGCAAAAAGAATTGAGCGACGGCCGGGGAGCCGTTCAGCGATATCACTGGCCGCTGTGTTCATGTTTCGCCCACAGCGCTCGAGGGTACGCTCAATTTCCATCAGCAAGGTGACCACCGGCGGGGCGACTTTGATCTCGTGGGCTTTCCATCGGCCGAGGATATCGACGGGTTTGGCCCACATGACCTCGGTGAATTCCGTTTGAGGTTCCAAATCAATTTCGGGGACGTTGGTCCAGTCCCCGAGGTGGAGGTGAAGAAAGGCGTTGTCAAATTGCACCGGGCCGAAGGGCGGCGTGATTCGATGACTGAGGGTTTGAATGTGTGTGCGTTCAACCGGAAACGCCCCCTCAAGTGCAAGAGGTAGCCATTGTTTCTTGTCCTCGACGATGGCAAGGCGCGCTGTTGGCTCAAGAGCGACCACTCCAGCGCCGGACGGCAGGAGGCCGAGTTCCTCACTCATTTCTCGCATGATGCAGGCAATGGAGGCCGCTTCTGGCCCGGCTAAAGCCGGAATGGCTTCAACCGCTGCACGGTCAACCGATGAAACGCCACCTCCTGGAAAGGCCCAGTAGTTTGGAAAGGCGCGCATGGTTTTTGCTCGCAAGCCCAGAAGGACTTCAACACCATCCGGGCCATCACGTGTCAACGTCATGGTGGCAGTGGGGCGTGGCGCTCCACGGGCCTGCGAAGCCACGTCAACGCCTTCGGGGACCTCACTCATACAGCCGCCTCAACCACCCACCTTTCAAAGCCTTGTGAAGGCGATGTTTGGGGTTCTTGGGTGGCGTCGCATTCAAATAAAACGGGCCAGAACCCGGAGCATGGCTCATGACTCGGTGGAGGAACACCTTGCCGAGTTGGCCGAATTGGTCGCCCAAGCCGAGGCCATGGGCGTGGATTTGTGGCCCGAAACCAAACCTGCTCGGCCGTGGGCGAAGTATGCTCTGGCTTCGTTCATGATCGTCATGATGTTGTCTTGGGTCTCCAAGGTGCTGTTTCGATTCGCCACCGTCTGAGTCTCTTTTCAGACCGCTGAATTGAAGAAGGCGACGGCTTTCGCACGACCACAGTCCCTTAGTGTAGCGGTCCATCATGGAGGATTCTGGTTCCTCCGACCTCGGTTCGAATCCGGGAGGGACTACCACCGCATCGCACTGCTGCGAGGCATTCTTTCCACTACGCTGTATTTTTAGGGTGACCTAAAACTTATATCCGGCCCACTTTTAGGGTGACCTAAACCGGAGGGTTTGAACATGGAATTGAAGAGAAAATCAATCAAAGGAATGACGCTAGCACTGTTGATGTTGATCGCCGCTATGGCAGGATGCATCGGCACAGAAGACGAAACGACCGAAGAGGCGGAGGAGACGAAAGCGGCTTTCCTCGATGCTTCTGATGCGGGTTACACCTACGCATCAAACGTGGACAACCACCGGTCCTTGATGCAGGACCTCTGCGACATCAAGACCGCTGCATCTGACAGCAACTGGGATGAAGCAAAGAACATCTACACCAACGGCAAGAACGCCGAGAAGAGCGACGGTTCCTTCCGCACGCTCGCTGGTTTCGCTGCTGCTGAAGGCAAGAACCACAACTACGACACCTTCTACAACCAAACCGGCGCCATCGGCGCTCACATCATGGCGGCCATGGACGGCACCGGCGACTTCGAAGGCGCCTCTGACACCGTTCGCTACCAAGGCATCGCCAAGTTGACCGCCAACATGGGCATGGTCGGCTACACCATCCACGAGCTCAACGCCGCTGTGGCCAAGGCTGACGCCGGCAACACCGACAACGACTCCGGTGCCCCTCACAACTGGGACGAAGGTTGGGCCTTCTTCCACGGACCGGATGAGCACTGGTCTTGCTCTCCTGCTTACACCATGAAGAAGCGCGCTGCTGACTACGGCACGGAAACCAACGGTGTCTCCAACGCCCTCGCTGCCAGCGAGCAAGCCATGGTTGATGGACTCGCTGCCCTTCAGGCCGGCGACGAGGCTGGCTACGACGCCGCCACCGAGACCGTGATCAAGAACATCATCATCACCTACTCCCAGGCCACCCTGAAGTACACGATGAAGATGGACAGCAACGAATCCGCTGCCAAGTACCAAGCCGAGGGCTACGCTTTCTGGAAGACCATGGAAGCCTACGCTGCTCCGTACACTGACGGCTGCTACAACATGCAAGTCCACAAGGTCTTCATGATGGGCGACATCGATGCATCCACCTGTGATGCCTTCATGTGGACCCAGCACCAAGGACAAGGCGACTTCATGTGCTACAACACGGTCACCCACCAAGTGTCGACCGATGTATCCAACGAGACCGAGTGCGATGGATACTCCAACGCCACTTTCATGGACATGTATGGTGCTGACAAGATCAACGAGATTCTAAACCTCAAAGATGCTTCCAAGCATGGTACGTCCTACGACATTGCTCCACACCTCGAGCGTGTCTGGGCTCACTACGGCATCACCGCCGAGGACATCGGAACCTACCAGTGAATACAACGTCCCCCAACCCCCACTGCTTCGGCAGTACAAGCGGAGCGGTTGGCCAGCATCTTCACCCTTGCTGGCCAATCGTTCCCATGTCTGTTGAGGTGGAGGTGATGAACGATGAACGAACACAACATGCGTAAGCCATGGCTTTTGATCCTCATCCTTTGTGGGTCTCTGCTGTCTGTAGCAGCCCTGAGCAGTGCCTCTGAAGACCAGACGTACACGCTTTCGGGTCATGTCTACACGTCTGCTGGAGAACTTGCAGGTTCGACGTATATTCGGGTTGATGCGATGGAATCGGTTCTTTCCAGCGATGGGACCTACAGTTTCCCGGGCATCACACCTGGCGAGCACACCGTACGGGCGTATTTCATGAACGACGGGCACACGGTGGCCTATCGGACCATCTTCATTGAGAGCGACACGACCCTTGACTGGTATGAGGGCCATAATTGGATCACCGTCGATGCACTGGATGCAGATGGCGAGCTCATCGACCAAAATGCATCGGTTTCAGTATCACTTTTGGAACAGAACGAGACCCGTAATTTCAACAACGGACGAGCAGAGTTTGGGCCTTATCTCACCGGAGACTACCATACCGTTTCAACCACGTTCAGTGGATTGCAAAACGAGCAACTCGTCATGTGCTTCCGCTTGGAGCCAGGCTCTGCCATGGAACCCCGCTTGAACCATCTTCAATTTAGGGAACAGACGAACAGTGTCTTTGGTTTCGTTTCGGATGCGTCCGGTTTGCCCGCCCGCGAAGTTGTGGTTTCCAACGGGGAGGTCCAAGCGACGACCAACGATGAGGGATTCTACCTTCTCAACGGCCTACCAATGAATTCTGAAGTTGAATTGACGTTCAAACAATCCGGACAAGAGATCGCATCGAATGTTTCGGTTCTTGTTGACTACGGGGCTAACTGGCTGAACCACACGACTTCTCGAACATTGGAATTGCCGCGCAACGCTACGTTCCTTGAATCTGCGATGTCCGTGCCGCTTGGTCCAATTGAGATCGCTTGGACCATCGGCGCCCACACCGATTTCGTGGAACTCTTTGTTGGAGAAATCAGCCAGAATGGTTTAATCTATCGAGGCTCCTCAACCTCTTTTGAATACATTGCAACTTCCGCTGGCACCTCTGAATTCTATTTGGTGTCTTACAACACCAATGGAAGCAACCCTTCGGCTCCATCCCTGTTGGTGTTGTTCTTACCCACCGAATCCGTTGACGGCTCATGGACCTCAGGAATGTCCTGGGATTACAGTTTGGTTCACACACCTGAATACCGTTCAAACCGAACCCTCACCGCCATCGGAACGGAAGACATCACCGACGCCTTTGGTAGGGTTCGCTCAACTTATTTGCTGCGAATTGTGGACGACCAGTACGAAGAGGGCGAGCAGGCGTTCCGCTGGGTTGACACCCAAACCTATCTTCCGGTGAAAACCTACTGGGTTGACGCCCCGTCATCTTCCAGTTATTTCCAGGAAGGTTCTCAGGGATGGATGTTTACGAACGGGGAAAATGAGGTGGGCTTGTATGGTGATGTACCGCCCTCGCATCTTCATTTCAACCGAACCAACATCATCGGTGTCCCGGGGCATCCCAACGGCTACGATGATACCTTGAATTCGGTATCGATAGAGCACAACGTCGCCATCACCACGGCAGCAGGTGTGTTCAATTGCACGTACATTGCGATCCAGGACGATGAGGACGGTGTGCTTTCATGGGAACTCTGGTACAACGATACAGTCCAAAATTATGTCAAAATCATCGACAGGCTTCCTGGGTCTCATTCCGATATGGTGGTTCATGAGTTGACCGCTTTCGACACACCTCAAACCCCGGAATTCTTGACCGAAACCACCGTCCAAACCGAGAAGTCCTTCGAGATTCAATGGTCGGAATTTGTTGGCGCTGAGGCCTATCAACTGCTGGAAAACGGCGTCGAGGTCTATCGAGGCGTTGAGACCGAGTTCGAACTTCGTAATCGAGATGATGGAACCTATCGCTACCAGGTCAACGCAATCATGCCGCTTGACTATTTGCTCCTTGGTTCGACGCTCGACGTTGAGGTTGCATTCCTTCCACCCACGCCGGTTTTGACCGCTTCTGCATCGTTCATTGCTTCAGGAGAGTCAACTCTCCTTTCATGGGACTACCCGTTTGAAGCCGAATCGTATTTGGTCACGATGCAGACACCGGATGGTGATGTTGTCGAGGTTTACAACGGAGCCTCTACTTTTGTGGAAGTTGGAAATCTTGAATCGGGCCTTCATCGTTTCAGACTGGTTGCTACCATGGACGAGGTTTCTTCTGAGCCATCTGCTTCCATCTTTGTCACGGTTGAGGAATCATCCTCGTCCGCTTCTGAAGGTGCGATGCCAAGTCTGTCATTTCTGTCCATGATTTTCATCGTGCTTTCTGCAACTTTGTTCATGGAGTTCAGGAGGAATGGGCGATGAACAGACAACACTTCGTCGCTCTCTTGCAGGTGTTGTTTATTCTCTTGGCAAGCTGGAAGCTCTACGATTTTGCTCATTCCGACCTGCTCATCGAGGCGGAGGGCGAGAAGAGCGTGGTCGATTCTAACGGTGTCACATTTACCTTTGATGAAGCACCTCAACGGGTCGCATTAACCAATACTTATGCTGCGACCGTGATGAAAATGCTCGATGTTGATCCTGCTGTTGTCGTGGGTGTTTCTGGCGATTTTGACAACAGCGACCTTTGGCCAGAATTTACATCGACGACGATGATTCAAAATTCAGCACACTCTGAAATCGATTTTGAAGCACTCTTGGACACCCGCCCCGATGTTTACATCGTTTTTGCCACCAATGGAATGGTGGATACCGAAGCGATTCGCCACAAACTCACGCCCGTCGGCATTCACGTTCTTGCGCTTGATTTCTACAAATACGATTCCCTTCGGTATGAGATTGGTGTGTTAGCCGATGTGTTTGACCGGAGGGATGCCGCTGATGCTCTCTATGAGAACTTTGACAGCATTGAGACCATGATTGAGGCCCGCATAAGCACCGTTTCCAGCGACGAACGACCTGAGGTAGTTATGGAACATCATGCTTCATTGACCCGTGATCCGGTCGTATTGACAGGCACCTCTCAATGGACAGACCTTATCCAAATGGCAGGTGGAGTCAATGTGTTTGCCGATTTGCCCGGACACACCACCCACGTGGACATGGAGGCCATCATCGATGCCGACCCAGAGGTGTTGATGTTCGATGGCATCACTTTCGACCTGGGCTTTGATCGGTACGATTCTGAAAACAAATGTGGAACGCACATGCAATCCATTCGTGATCGCCCCGGATTTGATGGGATGCAGGCAGTTGATGAAGACCGGATGTTGATTCTTTCAGGTGAGTTTGCAGGTCCAATGATGGTTTACGGTTTGCCTACACTCGCCAAACACCTTCACCCATCGACCTTCGAAGATGTTGATGCGACATCCTACTTGGACACCTTTTATTCAGAATATTTCGATGTCGAACGAACAGGGACATTCTCTTGTTCATCACAGGGGTGAGACGATGACCTCTCTCTCTCTTCAACATCAAGAACGTGGCCATTCTCAACTGGTGAAGATTGGCCTCATGTGCGTGCTGACCGCCCTTGTCAGTTTAGTTGCACTTGGTCAAGGCTCATCAAGCCAACTTGATGTCTTCACCACGGCACGAATCGTGTTGGGCCTCGACGACGCCACCAGCGTCCAGTCCGCCATCATTTGGGAGTTACGACTCCCTCGTGTTTTGATGGCCATTGTCGGTGGTGTTGGCTTAGCCACCGCAGGGGCGCTCATGCAAGGCTGCCTTGGGAATCCATTGGTTTCCCCACTCACCTTGGGCGTTGCCTCAGGCGCTGCTCTTGGTGCAGCTTTGGCTATTGTTGTGGGTTTTAGTATCACCAGCATTGGGGCTTTTGCCATTGCAGGAAATGCGTTTGTCTTCTCTCTTTTTGTGGTCTTTATCATCATCCAATTGGGGCGATACCGTTCCATCAGTGCAGAGTCATACATTTTGGTTGGTATCGCCATCACGTTCATCGCAGGAGCAGTCGTTTCAACGCTCCAATTCTTTGCCACTGATGCGCAGTTGTCTCAACTTGCCCACTGGTCATTTGGGAGTCTTTCACGTCCCGACATGGCGGTGGTTCTCGCCGTAGGCATCTGCATTGTGGCCTTACTGCCCCAAGCCATGATGTGGTCTTGGGATCTCAACGCTCTGGCCATGGGGGGCGATGATTTTGCCATTTCCACAGGTGTGAATCCTATGCGCATCCGGCGAAACATCCTCGTCCTTTCAGCCCTGATGACGTCCTTGATCATCGCCTTCACCGGCATGATTGGTTTCGTGGGTCTTGCCGCCCCTCACATGAGTCGCCTCATCATCGGGAACGACTATCGAAAACTTCTCCCTGCTTCTGCGGTTTGTGGAGCTTTTTTGATGGTGTTCGCAGATACCATTGGCCGCACCCTTTTCGCTCCCATCGTGATTCCTGTTGGCATCATGTTGGCGGTGATTGGAGGTCCGGTTTTCATGTATCTCCTCCTTCAATCAAAGGGGTTCAACGATGAGTGACTTTCTGGCCGTTCACGATTTGTCCTTTTCTTGGCCTGGGCGAACCGTATTGGAAGATCTCAACTTTGAAGTTGGGCCAAATCAACTCGTCTCAGTGCTCGGTGTGAATGGGGCGGGAAAAACAACCCTGTTGAAGTGCATTAACCGGATTTTATCGCCCTCTTCAGGCTCTATTCATTTGCTCTCAAGCGATGTATTGGGCATGACCATCATGGATGTGGCGAGGCAAGTCGCCTATGTTCCTCAAAGCGTGGGCACCAACTTTCCGATGAATGTCTTTGACGTTGTTCTGCTTGGTCGTCGCCCTCATCTCCAGTGGTTTGTTGGAGACGGCGATAGAGACAAAGTGAGTGAGTGTTTACATTTCCTTGACATCAATGATTTCGCCTTTCGCAGGTACGACCAACTTTCTGGTGGAGAACGACAGCGTGTGGTTCTCGCAAAAGCGCTCGCTCAGGAACCGAAGTTGTATCTGCTGGATGAACCGACGAGCGATCTCGACCTCAAGCATCAAATCACCACCATGGAAAAAATTCGCAGTGTGGTTGGCGACCGGACGGCGCCCTCCTCTGCGATTATCGCCATTCATGATATTGATGTTGCAGCACGGTTCTCTGACAAAATTATGTTGCTTCACGATGGTAAAATTAGAGCTTATGGGCCACCAAAGGAGGTCCTGACCGTTGAACTGATTGCCGAAGTGTTCGGCGTTGAAGCAGAGGTTCGAGAAGATTCGGGATCGCTTCGAATCACCATTCAGCATGCACTGAAAAACGAGTAAGGTGATGGAGAATGGAAAAATTGACGATATTATACGGGACGGAAACAGGGAATGCAGAATTATTAGCCATGGATGCTGGCAAGCATGCCAATGAGCAGGGATTCGAGGCGGATGTTCGAGGCATGGATCAAATCGATGTTGATGAACTTTGCAACGTTCGGAGGTTGCTCATTTTTTGCAGCACGTGGGGCGATGGTGAACAACCGGGCAACGCCCAAGACCTGTTCGATGCAGTTTCTGCGTGCGGAACCGGTACCTTTTCTGGTCTCAATTACGGTGTTCTCGCCTTGGGAGATACTGCGTTTGATCTCTTCTGCGAATCCGGAAAGGAGTGGGATGCGGTGTTCGAAGAAAAAGGTGCAAATCGCTTGATTGAACGAATGGATTGTGATACTGATTACGAAGACGACGCTGCCTATTGGACGGAATCTTCAATCAACGAAATGAAAACGATTGAATAAATTCAGGAGATGAAAAAATGACCATAAAAGAACAACCAAAAAACAGCGGCCACACCATGGCCGATGGAAGCAAAATGAAGCCACAAAAGCGACTTTACGACCCCGAAACTCGGCGTTCGTCGCATGCCGAAGAGGCGAGAACGCTCGCCCAGCAGCACGTCACAGCGACGTTGTGCAGCATTTCAAAACAACACGACGGCCATCCTTATGGCTCCTTTGTGACCTATGCGATGCACGAAGGCCAGCCTATTTTTATGATCAGCGGATTGGCAGAGCACACCAAGAATCTGATGAAGAATCCAAAAGCTTCGCTTCTGATTTCGGAAAATTCAGCGGAAAACCCACTCGCATCGGCTCGTGTGACGCTTGTTGGAGCCTGCCGAAAACTGGATGAGGAAGAGGTTGGGGCGGCGAGAGAGACCTACCTTCGCCACCATCCATCAGCGGTAGCCTATGTCGACTTCCGCGATTTTTTCTTCTTCGGTTTGGAAGTCTCTGCTGTCCGTTACATCGGTGGCTTCGGCAAAATGTCTTGGTTTGAACACGATGACTGGATAACGGCAGAGCCCGACCCCTTGTCTGAGCACGCACACGAAATCATCACGCACATGAACGAAGATCATGAGGATGCCATGGTGCTGTACTGCGAAACCATGAGCGATGCCCAAAACGTGCAATCTGCCGTCATGACCGGTATTGATCGCTATGGCTTTGAGATGGATGCAACGCAAACCGATGGCGTACACCCAATCAGAATCGCCTTTTCCCGTGAAGTAGAAACGCCAGATGAAGCCCGGATTGAACTCGTTCGCATGGTCAAAGAGGCCAGAAAGAAACTCTCATCCTGAGTGAAATGAGAAAGTTTAGGGAAGACTAAACTTGAAAAGGTGTTCCCTTTCGTTTGCATTGGAGAGGGACTCATGAAAACTACGCTCCTCTCCCTTTCTGACCTCGTTATCGGTTAAGATGAGCCGCTATCTGAG
>CALGEM010000260.1 GCA_937881505.1 uncultured euryarchaeote | reverse complement strand
CTACACGCCCGATGACTTGGAGATGACCAAGAACACGGTGAGCAGCGACCTACCGCTTTCACCAACGGTCACAGGCTCAGGTACGGTGGTCTCCTGGAGCATCAGTCCGAGCCTACCGAGTGGCCTTGTGTTCAACACTGCGGACGGCTCCATCAGCGGAACCCCAACGCAACTCCTTGCTCGAACGACGTTCACCATCACGGGAACCAACACCGGAGGAACGGCAACCGCTTACATCAACATCACCATTGTTGACGAAGTTCCAACGGTTTCCTACACACCCGACGACTTGAACTTGACCAAGAACACCGCCAGCGCTGACTTGCCCCTTTCGCCAACGCTGACGGGTTCGGGTGATATCGTCTCGTGGACCATCACACCTGATTTGCCAGCTGGCCTGACCTTTGATGCATCAAGTGGTGTTCTCAGTGGTACACCAACCGACCTGCTCAGCCGTACGATGTTCACCATTAACGCCACAAACACCGGTGGAACAACCACGACCTACCTGAACCTCACCGTTGTGGATGAACTCTCTACGATTTCTTACTCGCCAGATGATGTGACGTTGGTCAACAACACGGCGAGCAGCGACCTTCCACTTTCACCAACGGTGCTCGGCGATGGTGAAATCCTCTCCTGGGCCATCAGCCCAAGCCTACCAGCAGGTCTCGCCTTTGATACAACGAACGGAGAAATCAGCGGTACGCCAGCGGAGATCTTCAGTCGTACCATGTTCACCATTACGGGAACCAACACCGGTGGTACGGTGAGCGCTTACATCAACATCACCGTTCTTGACAGCCTCCCCATCATCGCATACGTGCCAAGCGATGTTGAATTGCTCAACAACTCCAGTCCCATGGACCAGTCCCCGATTTCCACCGGTGGCCCTGTGCTGCAGTGGTTGATTTCTCCTGAATTGCCTGCAGGTCTCACCTTTGACAACAACACCGGCCGTATCAGCGGAACCCCGACGGAAATTACGAGCAAAACGACGTACACCATCGCGGCTACCAACGACAATGGATTTGCAACGGCGACCCTGAACATCACAGTTCAAGACATCGTCTACGACACGACGCAGGGCCCGCTTTACGCCGTGAACGGCTCGGCCATGTACCCGGTTGGACCAACCTCAACCATCAGCGATGCTCATTACGAGATTCACCCTGAACTCCCAGAGGGTCTGATCCTGAGCTCTACCAACGGTACCATCTATGGTGTTCCAACCGAATCCATGCCGTTGACCAACTACACGGTGTACTCGAACTCCACGCAGTTCAGCACCAGTTTCACCATCCAACTTGGTGTCCTTGAAGACACGGACGGCGACGGTGAGCCGAACGAATTGCCAGCGGATTACCAAGGCGATTTGGTTGAAGATTTGGACGATGATGGCGATGGAGCTTCCGACGCCGCTGAGGCCGAGTGTCTCTCTGACCCACAGTCTGCTGATTCAACGCCTCAAGACCTCGATGGCGATTCCATCTGCGATGCATTGGATGAGGACATTGATGGTGACGGATTGCTCAACACGGCTGAAGACAACACGGGCAACTACACCTCTGCAGAAAACCCCGGAACCAACGCAACCAACGCCGATACCGATGGCGATGGTGTTTGCGACGGTCCAAACGCTGTTGGTGGCGTCTGTGCGGCCGGTCCCGATGCCTTCCCACACGACGCTGCAGCATCGGTGGACACCGATGGCGACGGACTGCCAGACGACCTCAACGGTGACGTCGAGACGGATTTGGTGGCTGACGACAACGACGACGGCGACCAGTGGACGGACACCGATGAGGTGGCGTGTGGAACCAACCCGAAGGACAGTGCAAGCATTCCGCTTGACGGCGACGTTGACGGTATTTGTGATGCGCTGGACGAAAAGGTGCTTGGCTACTCCAAGGATGGAACCGAGGGCGATGTCTTCGAAGCGGTGTTCAACCAATCCGGCTTCACCATCAACCCCAACTTGAGCGGTATGGAACCAGGAACATGGTCAATTTACCCGGCCCTCCCTGCTGGATTGGAATTCAGTGGTAGCATGGCACGTTCTGGCGAAACCGGTATTATCACGGGTACGCCAACCGAGGTCTCTCCAATGACCAACTACACGGTGTTCGCCAACAACAGTCAGACTGGCACTCAGTTCACCTTTGCGATGGCCGTTCTCGCCGATACCGATGGCGATGGCTTGCCTGACAATGAGTCGGTCACCGGCCTCGAAGTTGACCTTGATGACGATAACGACGGTGTCTTAGACGAAAAGGAACTTGAGTGTGGAAGCAACCCGAGCGATGATTCAGACATCGCCAAGGTTGATGAAAACGGAGCCTGTATCGAAGATTCGCTTGAAAACCAAGACGATGACGATGGTGGACTGTCTTCATGGTGCTGCTGGCTCCTCTTGTTGTTGCTCCTCTTGCTGTTGTTCCTCTTCTGGCAAAACCGAGAAAAGGTCGTTCTCGTCGGCCCTGAACCCGAACACACCACCTCTCAACCAAACTTCGTTTCGGGGGCTGGAACAAAGGAAGAACCGTTTGTTCTCAAGCCGGTGAAGGAACTTGAACCGGGCACCTCAGTGAAGACGAAGGAAGCCATCAGCATCACGGACATGTCGCCAGAGATTGGCGTCAACCTCGTTGACCTGGAGGAAGAAACCAACGGAAAGCGATTTGCCATGGTCGAAATCGGAGGCTCCTCAAGGACACCAGGCTTCCTGCTTGAAGCCGATGAAGAAGGAAAACTCCGAGTTCGTTTCGTCTTTGACGACGCTGAAGAACCAACCTATGCGGGAGCAGAATACGAGGGCCTGATCAAACTGGGTAAAGCCTCTGTCTACTTCTCATGGTCGGTTCAGGTCAAGCAGGATAAGCGAAAGATGAATCAAATGCTCAAGCAAAAGGAAGCCGAAGAGAAGGCAGCGAAGGAAGCCGAGAAGAAGGCAAAGGCTGAGGCTGACAAGAAGGCCAAGGAAGAAGCCGCTGCCAAGAAGAAGGCAGAGGAAGAAGCCGCTGCGAAGAAGGCTAAACCTGCAACGAAGGAAGCCAAGAAAGAAGCAGAACTTGAACGTGTTAAGGCCCGTGCTGAAACCATTGACTTCAAGGTCCTCGGAAAAGCTACGTCTTCTGAATTGAAGACCGAGGTGAAGAAGGGCGCAACCAGCATTGAGGTGGCCGACGCATCCAAGTTCGCCGACTCAGGTTCCGCCGCACTCATGGACCAGAAGGGCAGCACCGTCATCACATGGACGGGCAAGGAAGGAAACGCATTGACCGGTGTTTCAGGCATCACCCGTGTTTACGGAAAAGCCGCTGTGATCACCAGCAAGGACGACCTCCAAGTCATCAAGGGCATCGGTCCGTTTATCGAAGAGAAGTTGAACGCCTTGGGCATCACCACCTACCGTCAAATCGCAAACATGAACGCCAAACTTGAGGAACAAGTCAACGAAGCCATCGAGTTCTTCCCCGGCCGTGTTAAGCGAGACCAATGGGCCAACCAAGCCAAGATTTTGCTCGGTGAGGACGTCAAGTTGGATGAAAAGGCCCTCAAGCAGGCCGAAGAACTCGAGCGTGTTGCCGCCAAGGCAGAGAAGATTGACTTTGCAACGCTCGGTGTTGCCTCTGCTTCGGACAGAGACGACCTTCAAACCATCAAGGGCATTGGTCCATTCATCGAAGAGAAATTGAATGCACTCGGCATCTACACCTTCGAGCAAATCAGTAAGATGACGGCGAAGATCGAAGAAGAGGTCAACATCGCCATCGAGTTCTTCCCTGGTCGTGTCAAGCGTGATGAGTGGGCCAAGCAGGCCAAGCAGTTGCACAAGGACAAGAAGTGAGCAACTGTCTGGACTGAGCCTCCGATGAGAAGCGATATATGCACAAGGAAGGAGGCGGAAGCATGGGGGACAATGAGGAGCTCATCCGCCGTATGAATGAAATCAAGTGGTTTCACTCCATTCCGTTGCGCGACGGTATCGTCACGCCAGGTCAGGACAACTCCATGGACAAATTGGGTCAAGTTTGCCTTCCTGAGGACCTCACGGGCAAGACCGTGCTCGATATCGGGGCGTGGGACGGCTTCTTCTCTTTCCAAGCCGAACGCAACGGCGCCAAGCGTGTGCTGGCCACCGACCACTTCTGCTGGAGCGGGCCCGGATGGGGAACCAAAGCCGGCTTTGATCTCGTTCATGAGACCTTGAATTCCAAGGTCGAGAGTCTGGATATTGACGCCATGGCCATCACGCCAGAGAAGGTCGGTAAGTTCGATGTCGTCCTCTTTTTGGGCGTGCTCTACCACCTTCAAGACCCGATGGGCGGACTTCGTGTCGCTTCTGAGGTGTGCGATGAGTTGCTCATCATCGAAACGCACGTGGATGACCTTCACCGCTGGAAGCCCTCAATGGTGTACTTCCCCGGCGATTCCCTGAACAACGACGACACCAACTACTGGGCACCCAACGTGGCCGCCATGAAGGGGATGCTGAAGGACCTCGGCTTCTCTCGTGTAGAAGTCGTCTACCCCAAGCGCCCCTGGCTTCGCTACGCTTGGCCCGTCCGCTTCCTCTCGTCCATCAAGGGCATGATTCAGCGACGAGAATCCTTCCGTCAAACCATCAATCAAGGACGCATGTCCTTCCACGCCTACCGTTGAGTCCTTCGTTTTCTCAGCCTAAGGCGTTGAGTGTCTGCCTCAATCTTCAGTGATGGACGAGCGATAGACTTCAAGAGGGGCGGACAGGTCGCCGCATCATGGACGACTTGGACAAGGGTGACAACTACACCGTTCGCGATTTGGGACTTGCAGAAAACGGGGCATTGCTCGTTGATTGGGCCCGAGCTCGCATGCCAGTGCTGGCCAAACTCAAGGATGAAGCCGAGCAAACCAAGCCACTTGCAGGGATGCGCGTGGCCGGCTGTCTTCACGTGACCAAGGAAACGGCGGTGCTCATCGAGGCCATCCGAGCCGCCGGTGCTGAAATCTCCTGGTCGGGTTGCAATCCGCTCTCAACCCAAGACGAAGTGGCTGCTTGGCTCGCCAGCGAGGGCTACTCCGTCCACGCCTGGCACGGTCAATCCACCGAGGACTTCTACTGGTGCATCGACAAGACGCTCGAGTTCAAGCCAACGCTCACCCTCGACGACGGCGCCGACCTCATCGTTCGTGTTCACGGCGACAAGTCCGAGTACGCAGAAGGCGTCATTGGTGGAACCGAAGAAACGACCACCGGCGTTCACCGACTGCGAGCCATGGCCGCTGCTGGCGACCTGCGCTACCCCGTCATCGCCGTCAACGACGCCGTGACCAAGTGGGATTTCGACAACGTCTACGGCACTGGCCAGTCCACTCTTGACGGTATTTTGCGAGCCACCAGCGTCTTGCTCGCTGGTAAGACCTTCGTCGTCGCTGGCTTTGGCCACTGCGGCAGCGGTGTGGCCATGCGTGCCCGCGGCATGGGCGCCAACGTCATCATCACCGAAGTTGACCCGCTTCCTGCACTGCGAGCCGTCATGGAGGGCTACCGTGTCATGCCCATGGACGAGGCCGCCAAACTTGGCGACATCTTCTGCACCGCCACCGGTATGGAGGACGTCATCGTTGGACGCCATTTCGAGTCCATGAAGGACGGCGCCATCGTGTGCAACACCGGTCACTACGACTGTGAAATCAAGATCACCGACCTTGAAGCGCAAGCCAAGTCAGTCCGCACCATTCGCCAAGACAACGAGGAGTTCCTCATGGCCGACGGTCGCCGCATCTTCTTGCTCGCTCGTGGCCGCTTGGTCAACCTCGCCGCCGCCGAAGGCCACCCCTCCGAAGTCATGGACATGTCCTTTGCCAACCAGTTCCTTTCCTTGGTTCGTTTGGCCAAGGAAGGCGGCTCCATGGGCAAGCAGGTCTACGACATCACGACCGAACAGGACCAAGACTTGGCGACCACCAAACTCGGAACCCTTGGTTTCAGCATTGACAAGTTGACCGACGCTCAACTCGCCTACTTGGACGACTACACCGTCGGTACATGATGCCGGCTCCGTTCATCGAAACGGCCGCTATCCCTCTGCAGGGCTCCCTTCGCCTCAAATTGGAAGTTTATTGAGACGGCAATTCTTGATATAGACGAGTGAAGACGGCCGGCCATGACACAAGCGTGGTTGTTCACTTCTGAATCGGTGGCGGCAGGCCATCCTGACAAATTGTGCGATGCGATTTCCGACGCCATCGTCGATGCATGCCTCGCCCTTGACCCCAAGGCCAAGGTCGCCGTTGAGACCCTCGTGAAAGGTCGTGAAGACCGCTCCCACATCGTGCTGGCTGGTGAGGTTAAACTCGCTGCTGGCATTGACGCTCCAGACTACATCGCCATCGCTCGCAAGACAGCCGCTGCCATTGGTTACACTTCTCACGGCATCGGCATGGACGCCACCTCCGAGGACCTGTGCGAAGTCACCGAACTCATCACCAGCCAGTCCGCTCACATCAACCGAGGCGTGGTGCAATCCATCGACGACCAAGGTGCAGGCGACCAGGGCTTGATGTTCGGCTATGCCTGCGACGAGACCGAAGCCTACCCCGAGCACCAAGGACGTTGGATGCCTTTGGCCATCGCTCTCTCCCAAGCCTTGACTCGACAGGTCAGCAAACTCGGTCTTGACGGCACCCTGCCGTGGGCTCGACCCGACGCCAAATCCCAAGTCACCCTCATGCACGGCGACGACGGCCAACCCATGTACGCCGACAACGTTGTCATCGCTGTTCAACATAAGGACATGATCGCTGAACACGGTTCTGAAGAAGCCGAGCAGGCCTTCGTCCGCGAGCAGGTCATCGAGCACGTCATTCGCCCCGTTGTTCCAGCGGCGTTGATGACCGACAAGACCACCATTCACGTCAACTCCACCGGACGCTTTGCCGACCCAGGTGGTCCCTACGCCGACGCCGGTTTGACCGGACGCAAAATCATCGTTGACACCTACGGCGGTCGTGGACGACACGGCGGTGGTGCCTTCTCGGGTAAGGACCCGACCAAGGTGGACCGTTCCGCTGCCTACGCTTCCCGCTGGGCTGCCAAGCACGTGGTCGCTGCTGGTTTGTCATCCGAGTGTGAAATTCAACTCGCCTACGCCATCGGCGTGGCCGACCCTGTCAGCATTCGTGTGGACACCTTCGGTACCGGCAAACTTGACGACGAAGCCATCGCTGACCTCGTCGATGCCCATTTCTCCTTCAAGCCCGGCCACATCATTCGCGACCTTGGCCTCGCTGCCCCCATCTACGGCATCACCGCCGCCGGTGGCCACTTTGGACGTCAGCCCAACGGCCAGACCTTCCCTTGGGAGAAGCTCAACGACGACGTCATCAGCGCGTTCAAGGCCGCTCTTTGAGAGCGACTCAGTTCTTGCGTGAAGCGATGAAGGCCTCGACCTTTTCCAGCGCTTGATGCTCAAGTGCTGCCGCCTTGACCACGTACTCGTTGGTGCTCGGGCCGGATTCGGTGAACACAGGCACCATTGAGGTCCAGACGCCTTCGCCCTTGATTCTAGAATAGAGGGCAGCGACCACGTGGATGGCGATGAGAACATAACTCAGGTCGGCGGAGAAACCGTGCAGACCAATCGCCACATCCATCGCCAAGGCTTCTTGTCCAATGCCTTGGGTGTAGAGCCAAGCGATGGCCAGTCCGGTCACCGGCAACAGGACGAGGCAGAGGTACATCGCGATGTGCATGAGTCGTGCGAAGCGCTTGTGGTAGCGATGGACGGGAACGACGGAGCCCTGGAAGGTTTCGAAGCGCCGCATGTAGCCGTATCGAACCACGACCAGCAGCAGAAACACGCTCGCGAAGATGATTTCAAACTGCAACAGGGCGGTATCTTCCAACTGCGAAAGGTCGTCGATTTGCTTGAAAATCCCGTAGGCGTAGAGCAGCACAAAGGCCCAGTGGAACACCTTCCCCAACAGGGTGTGTTGTTTGCTCATTGGGTTCAATGAACGGGGGCTCCATTTTACGGCTTTCTCCTTCACCTGCTTAATCGGTCCATGTTGAGACGGTGGCGTCGTCCAGAACAACGATGCCAGTGATGTCCAGGCCTGTTTGATGTTGCTGGAAGAGGTACAAGGCTTGACCGTGAAAGTAAGCGTCATCAGCAGCGTTCATACGTTCAAAATCCACGAAAAGCGTACCTGTCGTTGTCGCGACCTTGGAAAACGCCAACGTGTTCAAGCGACTTCTGACATACCCATTCTCGTCAAGGGAACCTCGTAGATGGGCGAAACCATCGATGAGCGCTGCTCGGTCTTCAAAGACGGTTGTCCCCACCGGAGATGAGACAAAGAAGGGTGTGCGACAGGCATCGGCGATGACCTCGTAGTCCTTTTCTTCAAACGCCCGAATATAGCGCTTGTACAACGCCATGGCCCCTTGCTCTTCCATGAAAATCGATGAGCGGTTGCGTTTTTGAACACATCGTCGCCCTCAAGCGTGATAAGCAACGCGCTCCAGGCCAAATCATGGTGCTGCTCAATCTGTGGTCGCTGGGGCATTTTGTCCAGTGGACCTTCATCGGCCGCTACCTGCTGACCAACTGGTGGGTCTTCCTCGCCCTTTCGGTGGGATGGGAAGTCCTCGAACTCTACCTCCCCTTCGAGTTTGTTGAAGAGACATGGGACAACAAAATCTCTGACCTCGTGGTCAACACCATCGGCTTTGCCCTCGGTATGGGTCTTCGCTACGACCCGCAAACGCTGGATTAACTCGAGCAGGAGAGCATGGAGCAGCCGACGCGGTGGCGAGCCCACTCGGGGCGCTTTTGGAACCATTTCTCCTCGTGCTCGGGCTGTTCGTCGTAGGGACGCTTCAGAAGTTCATGGAGTTCCTCGGCGATGGAAAAGTCGCCTTTCTCCTCCGCCGCATCGATGGCCAACTGCGCCATCCAGTTTCGCAGCACGTACTTCGGATTGGCTTGGACCATCCCGTCTCGGTCGGGCTGGCCGTCCACTCGCTCCCACCAGCGCACGAGCCAGCGGTTCCAGGCGCTGGTGTCGGGCTCGCTGCCCTCGTAGAAGGCGTCGGTAAGGCGTGCGACGTCCGGCTCAGTGATGGAGCAGAGGTGGCGGAAGAAGAGCGTCATGTCCACCTCGGTGGCGCCCAGCAGGTCGAGCAGGTCGTTCACGAGCGGCTCGTCGGATTCCTGCAGCGTGCCAAGGCCCAACTTTTCCGCCCACGTTTCGCTCTGGGCGTTCATGGCGAATTCCATGTAATGGTCCAACACCGGTTGAAGCCTGCTCACGTCCTCCATCAGCGGGGCCATGGATTCGAGCAGACGAGCAACGTTCCAGGCCCCGATGTGGGGCTGGTTGTTGTAGCGGTAGCGTCGGCGACCGGCGTCGGTGGTGTTGGGCGTCCAGTCCACGTCAAAGGGCTCGAGCCAGCCGTAGGGGCCGTAGTCAATGGTGAGGCCGTGAATCGACATGTTGTCCGTGTTCATGACGCCGTGAACGAAGCCGACCCGCATCCAGTGGGCGATCATCGTCGCTGTGGATTCGGCCACTTCGGTCAGCCATGCGATGAGGCCGTCATCGGTGCTGGCGTCGTGGTGTGGGAAGTGGTGGCGAACAGTGTGGTCGACGAGGGTGCGAAGCGTTTCGTGGTGGCCGTCGGAGACATGGATTTGGAAGCTGCCGAAGCGGATGAAACTGGGCGCGACTCGGCAGACAACGGCTCCAGGCTCCGGGGCAGGATTGCCGTTGTAGAGGATGTCTCGCACGACCGCTTCGCCGGTGGTGACCAACGACAGGGCGCGGGTGGTGGGCACGCCGAGGTGATGCATTGCTTCGCTGCACAGGAATTCTCGGATGGATGAGCGCAACACAGCTTTGCCGTCAGCGGTGCGCGAATAGGGCGTCAGACCGGCGCCTTTGAGTTGCAATTCAAGGAAGCCGTCATCGGTCTCGACTTCGCCCAGCGTGATGGCACGACCGTCGCCTAACTGACCGGCCCAATTGCCGAACTGATGGCCGCCATAGCGCTGGGCGTAGGGCTGCATGCCGGGTACGGGTGCACCACCACCAAGCACGACGCCTGCTTCGTCCGTACGCTCAAGGCCCAACATCTCGGCCATCTCGGTCGACCAGAGGGCGAGGCGAGGTTGAGGGGCGGGCGTGGGCGTGACCTTCGACCAGCACTTACCTGGAACTTGGCGTGGGCGGCCACCTTCGGCATCATCGCCAGGTGTCTCGCCCAAGAAACGGGCGTGCCATGACAGGGCCTCCAGCGATGCGTTGCTCACAATCACTGCCACTCGGGCGACCTATTCAACATCATGGGGGGTTCAACCTTGCCACTCGGTCCAGTCGTCACTCTTCTGGGCTCGCATGTAGTGAACGCCGCTTCCTTCGGGATGTTCCAACCATTCGTAGCCATCGGTCGGATTGATTTGACCGTTCATGTCCTTGGAAGGTCCTTCAGGAAGGACGACGTCACCGCTCGAATCTCTCATGGCCAGTCGTTCGTTGAGCAGTTCGGTGCGCTCTGTTGCGCCGACCGTAGCGCTGAGGCCAAAGTAGGCGTCGTTGTGAGCGATGTGGACCAAGTCCTCTTCGCTACTGGTCAGCAGGTCGTTGATGAGCACGTTGATTTTCTCACGAGTATCCTTTTTGATCTCGTTGTTCGTAAATCGAGCCGTGAGGTCCGCCTTCAGCGCACGAAGTTCATGGTGGAGGTTCTCCTGTTCTTGGAAGTAGGCTTGAACAAGGGATTGCAGGTAGGTCAGTTCGTTTTCTTCCTCACGGGTCAACTTGGTGTTTCGGCGGAAGACCTGCACCCAGCGGAAGGCATCGGGCAAAACGGCTGCCGCTGCGTTCGTTTGGAGCAAGGTGAGCAGGGCGAGGATGATGGCACCCCAGCCGACGGTCTGACCCAGGTCGCTGGAAAAGAAGGAATCCTCGGGTAGGTCAATGGTGCCGTCGTCGTTGATGACCAGTTCGCACCCCTTGAGGTCAATCAGCGTCCCTATCGGGGTATCGGGGCACTCATCGAAGTCGTCAGGAATGCCGTCCCCGTCGCTGTCAGCCCACTCGCTTGGGTCGTAGGGAAATGTGTCTTCGAGGTTCGGGACCCCGTCATCGTCTCTGTCGGGATCTGCGTTGTCCCCTACCCCGTCCCCGTCCGTGTCCGTGTCCTCGCTTCCGTCGTGGGGAAAATCGTCGAACTCGTCGGGAGTACCGTCCCCGTCGTCGTCATCGTCTGCGTTGTCCCCTATACCGTCCCCGTCGCTGTCAGCCCACTCGTTTTCATCGTCGGGAAATGCGTCTTCGAGGTTCAGGGCCCCGTCGCCGTCTTTGTCGGGATCCGCGTTGTCCCCGGTCCCGTCCCCGTCGCTGTCAGCCCACTCGCTTGGGTCGTAGGGAAAAGCGTCGTCCAAATCCGGGACGCCGTCCTCATCGTCATCGTCGTCTGCGTTGTCCCCGGTCCCGTCGTTG
>CALGEM010000259.1 GCA_937881505.1 uncultured euryarchaeote | reverse complement strand
CTCGGTGATGGGGAAATCCAAGAAGGAAGCGTTTGGGAAGCCGCCATGGCTGCAACGCACCACGAACTGGGCAATCTCAACGTTATTCTGGACCGAAACCGAATCCAAAACGATGACTTCTGTGAAGCCCAAATGCGGATGTTTGACATCCCAGCAAAATGGAAGGCCTTTGGTTGGAACGTGAAGGAAATCGACGGCCACAACATGGAGGAAATCGTGGACGGATTGAACTTCCTGCAGAATTCAAACGACGGCCCCTCCATCTTGATCGCTCATACCGTGAAGGGACACGGCGTTTCATTCATGGCCGACAACCCTGCATTCCACGGTGCGGCACCCAACGACGAACAATATGCCCAAGCCATGGCTGAACTTGGTGAGGTGGTTGCATGACCAAAATGGCCGCAACCCGAGACGGCTACGGTGAGGCCCTCCTCGAACTGGCCTCCAACCCCAAGGTTGTCGTACTCGAGGCCGACCTTGGAAAATCTACCAAGTCTCTCCACTTCAGGAAGGCTCACCCAGAACGAACCGTTTCGTGCGGCATCGGCGAGCAAAACATGCTGCTCGTGGGCGCAGGTCTTGCGGCATCGGGCTACATCCCGTTTGCCAGTACCTTCGCCATCTTCACCGAGCGAGCCTTTGAGCAGATGCGAAACGGTGTCGCACGGCCCAACCTCGCCGTCCACGTTTGTGGAAGCCACGGTGGGACACACACGGGGACGGACGGTTCATCGGCGCAATCGATTGAGGATTTGGCCATTTACCGCACCTTGCCCAATGTGATTGTCATGCACCCGAGTGATGTGATCTCAACCAAGGTCTTGACGATGCAATTGGCCGCAACCGGTTCACCCTCCTACACTCGAACAGCGAGGAACAAGACGCCCGTCTTGTACGAAGGACGGGAAAATGATATTGAAATCGGCAAAGGCATCGTTCTCAAGGAAGGCTCGGACGTTGCCATCATCGCCTGCGGTGTTATGGTCTCCCAGTCCCTTGAGGCAGCAGAAAAACTCGCAGACGAAGGCATCAACGCCACGGTGGTTGACATGCACACCCTGAAGCCGCTTGACGGTGCGCTCGTTGACCGCTTGGTCGCTTCTTGTGGCGCCATTGTCACTGCTGAGGACCACAGTGTCATTGGAGGGTTGGGTGGAGCCGTAGCAGAGCACCTCACCAGCAACACCTTTGCACCGTTGGAGCGAGTTGGCGTGCAAGACCGTTTTGGAGAATCCGGCCAGGCCGATGAGATGCTTGAGGTCATGAAAATTTCAGCACCCTACATCGCAGAGGCAGCCAAGCGAGCCATTGCACGAAAGGGCTGAAAACACCCCAACATCAACAGGGGAGAGTTCATAGAACCTCTTGGATGAACAGGGCTCATGGAGTTCTTCCTCGACACCGCTGACGTTGACGAAATCAGAGAAATCGCCGCATGGGGCATCCTTGACGGCGTAACCACAAACCCATCCCTCATCAAAAAATCAGGAAGGGACTTCAAAGAAGTTGTTCGAGAAATCGCTGGCATTTGTTCAGGCCCGATTTCCGCTGAGGTGACCGCCATGGACACGGCGGGGATGGTGGAACAGGGTCGTGCGCTCAAAGCAGAACTACCCGATAACGTGATCATCAAGATTCCATGCACGCCCGAAGGTCTCGCAGCGACCAAAATTTTGACCGAAGACGGCATTGACACCAATGTCACGCTCATCTTTTCCGCCTCCCAGGCCCTCATGGCCGCTAAGGCCGGTGCAACCTATGTTTCACCGTTCATCGGACGAATCGACGACACCGGCCACGATGGGATGGAACTCATCGCTGAA
>CALGEM010000258.1 GCA_937881505.1 uncultured euryarchaeote | reverse complement strand
GAGTTAACCGCTTATGTTGCGAAAATGGATCGGTCGTGGAACGGGACGCATGCGTCCTGGATCGCTTTTGCCAGCAACCAATTGTGGGGTTCCGCTGGTGGTGAAGGCGCAGGAGACCGTGGCGAATGGGAGCCGCCCACCACGCTAACAGGCAACGGCACGCTGACCCTCAATGTCACGGCATTGGCACAGGATGCAGCGCGCAACAACGCAGGCAATCTTTCCCTCATCGTCGCTTCATTCGGTGCCAGTTATGACTGTGCCATGTCCGAGGCTCTGAACGCCTCAAGTCGCCCTCAACTCACGGTGGACACCACAAATAACACGGCCGCCACAAACGGTGCGACCGTTTCCACCGACCTCCCCGTGGAGGACGGTGCGCCATGGATGAAATCGGACTTTTTGCTTCAAGCCGTCACCACGCCAACCCTCTCCTATGACCTCAACACTGGAACCGATGTTGAGATCCAACTGAGCAACGATGGCGACTGGCGTTCTGAAACTGACGAAGCATGGCACTTCTCCACGTTGTGGTCCACCTTCGCTTCAACGGGAACATCCGGTTCCTACAACCTGCCCTCCTCCCTTGCCTTGGAAAACGGAACCACGATGCACATGCGTGTTCGTGCCGTTGACAGCAACGACCAATGGGGCGCTTGGGACAGTACAAGTTTCCTGCTTCCAACCCACAACGTCGTCGACAACGGGGACGGCACCGCCACCATGACCTTCGGTCCCACCGATACCGGTTTGGAGGAAAATTTCCTGCAGGACGCCACCGTCAGCGAGACGAGTAAAACGATCAACTACGGTGTCGCCTCCACCCTTGAAGCAAGCATGACCTCAAGCAAAGAACGCTTGATTCACTTCAGGGCCTCGTTGAACCAACTCGGCCTCCACGACAACCTGACCATCGTCAACGCTGAGATGAAACTGACCCGTTCTTCATACACCGGCGACCCGGTGGTTTCGGTTCACGGCATGGAAGAATCCGGCCTCTGGACGGAGAGCGGCATTACCTGGAATCGCATGTCGACAAACGGCTTCCTCTGGTACGACGGTGGCCGGTCAAACGGAACGGCGACCGTCGCCCTCGCTGACGGCAACCAAAGCAGCAACAGTTTCACCTTTGGCCTCGACCACGCAGTCCAAAACTACCTTGACAACGGGGACGATGAGCCCCTTGACATGTTGATGGCGGTTCGAGGAAAGTACGAATCATACACGAACGGTGAAGCCATCCACTTCCATTCTGCTGATGCCTCGAACCCCAGCGATGTTCCGTCCTTCTCACTGACCTACGAATGGGGCAGCGGCACGCCACCCACTTCGGTCAACCTGACCGCACCTGCCGAAGGCCTCGCTATTTGGAATCAAACCGGACACAACCTCTCTGGAAACACACAACCTTCGTTGAATTGGACGACCCCTTCCAGCGGCGATGACATTCTGTTTGAACTGGCAACCGACGAAGATTTCCGCTTGCGTGAATTGCGAGTTGACACCCGTGTTGACAGCGACTTCAGCCCCTCGGACGGCACCCTTCCCATGACCGGCGCCAAAACCCTCGAAGTTGGCAACATGTACTTCTGGCGCATGGCGACGGTGGACAGCGATGACCACTACGGCGAATGGGTCAGCTCTAGTTTCCTCGTTTCCTCCGCTGAAAGCACATGGTTAGGTGGCGACCGCTACGAATTCAGGATGAAACACGGCAATGGTTCCCAAGATAACCAATACCCTGCGTGCATGGACACCTACATCGACAGCGCCGCGTCAACCGATAACTTCGACGGCGACTCAGAGATGACCATTGATTACAACCCATCAGGCGGCGAAATCACCGGCCTCCTTGGATGCAACCTCGTGTCCAATTTGTTGCCCAACGGCTATGCTGTGGAATCTGCTCACCTTTCAATGACCCTCACTTCCTCCACCTTCGGCAGCCCGACCATCGCTGTGTGGGAGAGTAACGAAAACGATTGGAACGCCGAGGATGCAACGTGGTCAAGTTATGACGGCACCAACGCATGGGACACCGCTGGTGCCAAAGGTGCTGAACGCGGTTCGCTCTTGGACAGCGTCAGCGTAGGCAATTCCTTCTTTGAAGGTGACAGCGTGGATTGGAACGTGACCCTTGCGGTGCAAAATGCCATGCGTGAAGACCGCCGAGTTGACTTCATTGCCGGCATGTTGGGTGCAGGTTCCGGTGGTGCCCGAACCGCTTACTTCAGCACGGCCGAAGATTCCATGGCGAGCCGTCCTGAACTGACCTTCGTCTATGTTCCAGGTTCAGATGCCTTGCCTTCAAACCCCGCACCTTCACTCCCGCTCAACGGCTCCTGGTCCATTGGCACCGGCGTTGATTTGACGCCCATCGCCCAACCCGAACTGGTCTGGAACTTCGCCGGTTCAATGGCACTTGCAGGTTACATTGTCCAACTCGATACGCAGAGCGATTTCTCCTCGATTAACAGCCTCACCTACACCTCTTGGAACGATGCAGGATTTGATGTGGCAAACACGTCTTTCACACTGCAGTCCGACCTTGACGAGGGCAAGACGTGGTACTGGCGTGTGCGTGCCGTTTCTGCGACAAACCAAATCGGAAACTGGTCGTCGTCCTATCACTTCCAACTCCCTGACCTGAACACGGTGGTCTTCAATTCCACCAAGGCTTCGGTTGAATTGCGACACCACGGCGCTCTTCCTCACCTAAACACGCCTCACTTGGTTGACACCTATGTCATTGAGAACGGTTCTGGTTCGGACGACACCCATGAAAACGCCACCACCCTTCGTGTCGGTGAACAGTCCACAGGCTACCAGTCTGCCGCCCTCATTCGAATCCCGCTCGCAGAGGTCCCACAACCATCGGGCGCTCGGGTCAGCGGCGCAGAGTTGAGCTTGTTTGCAGAATACGGCTCGGCGGAGGATGAACCGGTGGCTATCCGTCCTGTGCTCCAACCGTGGACGACCTCGGCCAACGCCACCACCTACGATGGCACCAATGCTTGGTCTGAGCGTGGCGGCCGCGACATCGGTGTTGACATCGGTGGCTACGTTGACCTCGTTGACAGCGTCTCCGACGACTGGATGGATTTCGATGTGACCGAAGCTGTCCAAGCCGCCATAGCCAACAGCCAGAATTTTGTCTCCTTGATGGTTTACACCTCCTCACAAACCACGGATGAAATCATCTTCACTTCCACTGAAGGCAGTGCCAGCGAGCGACCTTACCTCACGCTGACGTGGGAAGACGGAACCGTCGCAACCCCTACGGTCAGCGGTGTGAACAGCGCACCGACCAGCGGTTCTATCGTTTGGGATACGACTTCCCATGCGCTCAAAGCCGACCGCTCTCCGACCTTCTCCTGGACGTACAGCGGAACGACCACGGCCACGGATTGGCGTGTGTTCATCCAAACGGATGCCAGCGACGATATGGCGGTTTTGTACCCCTACGATTCTCGCACCACTCCCTCGGCGTTCGACACCACCAACCTGACCTTCACGCCATCGTCCGATTTGACGTTCGCTCAGGAAATTCGCTGGATGGTTCAACCCATCAACAACGGTATGCTCGGGCCACGAAGTTCGTCCACAATCTTCTACTTGCCCAACGATGTCGGCCAAGAAATCAACAGCACACACGCCAACCTCTCCATTCAGGAAGGGTCGATTGTTGCGTCGCTCTCTTACCCGAGCGTCACGGAGGACACCTACCTTGACACGGGAACCATCTACACCGACCGTGGCTCCTCCTCAAGCCTCTACGTTGGCCGCAGCCAGGTGTCAACGAGCAACGCCAACCTACGCTCGATGTCGCTGATGAACATGAATTTCAGCGCTCTTCCGATGCCCGGGACCTACGAAGTGATCAACGCCAGTTTGGAATTCACCGTGCTCAACACCTACCAATCCACGCTCGTTGCCGTCTCGGACATGACCTCCTCGTGGAGCGAATCCTCGGTCTACGCCTACCCAGCAGGCAACACCTCCTCATGGGCTCAAACGGGTGGATTTACTTCAGATGATCACGATGTTCCATTCAACGCACCTCAATGGGTCAACGAGACCGGTACTGCTGCGTTCAATGTCACGGCCTTTGTCCAGCACGCTTTGAACAACGGCCTGGCGGAACTGGACGTCGTGCTCTTCCCTGTGGAACTCGAAAGCGGCGTTGACGGTCGCGTGCAATTTGCCTCAAGCGAAGCCTCAAACATCGATGTCCGGCCTCGCTTGAATTTGACCTATCGCACCACCGCTGCTTGGACACCTTCCGCCCCGACCGGCCTCCTGCCGGCCGATGGCTCCACCCTGTGGAACACTTCACAGCCCCGACCCTCTGGAGTGAACGACAGTGATTTCAGTTGGACCGCGTCCTACTCAAATGAGACGCAATTTGTGGCGTGCGGTGGGACCGACCCACTATTCTTGAGCGATGAAACCGTTTGTTACCTCTCCAACGATATCACCGGAGGCGTTTACGACAACATCACGATTGACCTTGCGAACAACACCATCAACAAGGCCGATTTGGAGAAGGGCGACTTCTGGCAGTATTGGCGTATTCGGGCCGACCAAGGCGACCGAATCGGTGAATGGTCAGTCATTCACACATATCGGGTTCCAACCGATCAAGGCAGCGACGACGGGAATGGCAACCACACGCTCAATCTCTCTCGCGGATCAATCTTCGAAACAACCGGCCTCTTGCCGATGGTGGAGGATGTTGAAATCGATTCCAACGCCACGGTGAACCGTGGTTCTTCCAACACGATGGTGCTGGGTGTGAACAGTTTGGGCACTGGGCAGAGCCGCATTCTCATGGAATTCGACCTCAGCAATATCCCCTGGCCCTCGGCGATGACCCCCACGCAAATGATGCTCAGAATGTACCAGCCCGGTGTCTCGGGAACATCGTCAACCACGATTGCAGCGTACGCTTGCAGCGGTTTCACCGAATCCAGTGTTGTTTGGGCCACGGCCCCAACCTGTTCAACCACCGAGATCACCCGTTCAACTCTGACATTGAACAACCCCTTCGGATGGATGGAGTGGGATTTGACGAGTCTGGCTCAAAGCAACATCGCCAACGGCAACACCACCATGACATTCATGTTGGCGATGATTGGAAGCACAGGGTCCTCCCACAGTTTCTACTCCTCAGAGTATTCTGATTCCACTTATCACCCTCACCTGGTGCTTGATTACGTTGACAACGTCAACGGCATTGTCCCTCCCGGACAGCCCATGCTGACCTCGCCTGCGGATGGTCAAGTGCTCTATGCAGAGGAGAACGGTTTGTTGACGCCATCAACCCAACCCGCCTTGACCTGGACCCCCGTCTCGGGCGCGACGGGCTACATCGTAACCGTGTCCAATCAAACCGGCGTGTACAAGTTCAAGTCGTGGGAGGATTCTGAAATCACCAACACCACCTTCCGATTCTCGGACAACTTGACCGAGGGGCAACTCTTCTCATGGTGGGTTCAAGGTGTGAACCAATCCATCCCCGGTCCGTCCTCGGCTCGCTGGAGCTTTGCTGTGGGCGACCCTGACCACACCTACAACAACGACTACACCTACACCTACACCTTCCAAACGGGCAGTGAAATCGCCGCCTTTGGCCACACCAATGTTCAGGATACGGCGCTCTACAGCGAATATCCCCAAACCAACTTTGCCGGTGAATCCACCATCAGTGCCGGTGATTACTGTGGTACGCTGTGGGGCGATGAATGCCGTATCAACATCGGATTGAACGCTGCACAAATACCGTTCGCGCAGTACCATCAGGTGCACTCTGCCTCGTTGGGTCTCTATGTCGAAGATTGGACTTCGGTTCAAGGGGCAACCTCTGTTTCGTTTGATGTCCACCCCATCTTGAACGCCAACTGGGGACAGGCATCGGCAACATGGAACGGCACCACGGCTGGCGGCACATGGGGTTCACCCGGTATGCAAGCCGGTGTGGATTACGGTGATGCCATCTCGACGACCACCGTGAACGTCGACACCACTGGATGGCTGTGGTTTGACATCAGCACGCCCGGTATGACGACCACCAATCAACAGGCATGGATCATCATCGCCACACCCAACACCGGCCACGCTCACGCCTCGTTCTATTCGGGTTCGGCGGTGAACGTTGATTATCGCCCGAAGATTTTGTTCAACACGACCAACATCACCACGGTGGCCATCAGCCCAACAGGTACTGTATCAACCGACGCTGACACGGCGGTGAACTTCAACTCTGTCGCCTATGACCACCAATCCATGGTCCAGGCACCACCGATGACATGGGCTTCAACGGCCGGCAACATTGGTTCAAACGGTCTCTTTACGCCAAACACGGCCGGCACCGTCACCATCACATCGTGTTTCGGTTTGGTCTGTGGCCATCAAAACATCACGGTCACGCCCGGTGCGGCTACTGAACTGGTGGTCACGCCGCTTTCGGCGACCATCACGGCCGACGAGACCTTGACCATCACGGCGCACATGGTCGACCAACACGGCAACATGGTGCCCGGCGAGCCCATCACCTACACGCCGACCAACGGCAGCATGAGCGCTGTCGTGCCCAACATCTTCCAGCCTTATGCCGTCGGCTCACATGTCGTTCGTGTGGCCCACAACGTACCCTCCGGTGAGTTCGTGGATGTGGCGGTTACGGTCGAAGCCGGTGTCCCATCCTACTTTGTGTTGGGTGGATGCGAAGGCACGGTCCCTGCCGGTGTATGGTGCGACATCAGCATTGACTTGTACGACCAATTTGGCAATGCTTTGGACATCGCTGATGCTGGAAATTTGACGTGGACCACCACCAACGGAAATTACTCGGAAATCAACCAGAAGTACTTCCCCGACCACGTTGGCGTGTGGTGGTTGAACCTCACTTCGGTCTCAGGGGCCATGGATGAACTCCAAATCACCGTTGGCCACGGCGCCATCGATTACCTTGAACTGAATGCTTCCTCGACCTCCATCACCGCTGATGACCGCGTTTACATCAACACCACGCGAGTTGACGTCCGTGGTAATCGCTTGTCGGTTGTTTTGCCGGCCGATAATTGGACGAAGACCTCGGATGGGCAGTTGACGCCCGGTGCACCGGCCATTTGGGACCCGGTCAAGACAGGCTCCAAGATTCTTGAAGCACGGTACGAAACCGAGTTGACGCAAATCGTCATCGATGTTTCTCGGGGCCAAACGCAAACTCTGCGCATCACGGTTGAAGGTGAGATTGCGACCTGGCAACACTTTGACATCACGGCCGATGATACGCTGGAAGCCAAGATCTTCGCCATCGATGCCAAGGGCAATCAGTGGGCCGTGCCTGAATCCACCTGGTCCCTTGACCACCCAACCATCAGCGATGCTTCGAACTTCATTGAAGTGCTGACGGGCGATGCCACCACGTTCACACCCTACTATGCTTCTGATTTGCCGTACACGCTCACAGCATCCTACAGCGATGACAACACCGACCTCAGCGTCTCCATCAACATCACCGTGGACCACGGCATGCTCAACACTGTCACCATCGAAGGTGTGGCCAACGACCCACTCCGTTCAACGGGTGCTCTCATTGAGATGACCTCTGATTACGCCGTCGACTTCACCTCGGAACTCTTTGACACGGACAATAACCGAATCTCTTCGGACGAATTGACATGGCTTGAGGTCAATGTGGCAACCGGCGATGTTCAAGACATCACGACGCAGTTATTGCTCGATGGCATGCGTTGGGAAGCGACCACGGTTGGCGAATGGCGTATCGATGCCTACAGCATCAGTGGAACCGGCTTCAACATCTCCGATAGCGTGTCCATCACCGTGTTGCACGGTGAAGCCGTCACGGTTGCAGCTGACCTCTCAACCACCAGCCCGACCGCTGGAGACCGAGTTGACATCCAGGTGACGGGAACGGATGCTGATGGCAATCAGTTCCCACAAGATGTTGAATGGACCGAAGATGGAGCAAGCATTCCGACCTTGAGCATCATCACCTCTTCTGAAGGTACCTACACATACGATGCCGAAGTGGCCGGCTTGCACACGCTCCAATACAGCGTGGGCGGTGCAGTTTCAACCGCTGAAATCACGGTTGCTGCCCAGAACACTGTGGCCCGGTTGGAGGTCAACCTCTCCACCGATAGTCTTGAGCAACTTGCCAGCCTTGATGTATCCATCCGGGCCTTCGACGCCTTTGACAACGAAATCCCCGTTCCGGGTAGCGTTCAGGTGGAATCCACCGGTCGTGGAAATGCGGTGATGACCTCTTCTGACCTCTGGACCGTAACGACGCTTGATGATGGGCCTCAGACCATCACGGTCAAG
>CALGEM010000257.1 GCA_937881505.1 uncultured euryarchaeote | reverse complement strand
CTTTTTCTTGACACGCTCAACCGTGTGGAGGGTGTGCTTGCCAGCAGACGGACTGTAGCGCATAACTTGACGGGGTCGCTTCACCATGTGAACACCTAAGCGTTCAGCCCACAGAGGGGGGGTATTTATGCCCTCCGCCATCGCTTTTGGTGTGTTCGGGACACTGCGGGTCCCTCGGTGGGATTCTCTATAAATCTCTGCGCCCAGCATGCCCCATGGAAGAGGCGACGCAAGCCTTCGTTTTCTTCTGGCTCGCAGGCCTGTTCGTTGTTTTAGGGGCCATGTTGGCGTTCTTTTCCAAAGTTCATTGGCAGCGCCGGCTTGGCGGTGCTCTCTTCGGTTCCGGACTCCTCTCGTTGATGTTAACGCCCTGGACCTTGTCCTTCTCGCCTTCAAGCGCGTTCGGCCATCTCCTCGGTAGTTTGGTTGGTCCTGCGGTCTTGTTGGGTGTTGGGTTGTACCAAATCGCTTTCTCGGGCAATGTGCCCGTTGGCCGTTTGAGCCGTACAGACCGCACCGTTGGGATTGTCATGGTCGTGATTGGCGTGTTGTGGCTTGAAGCGATGCACTGGTGGGTGTTGACGCCGACCTACCCGAATGAGGTGAACAAGTACTGGTACATTTTCTGGCCAACCATGTTGCTCGCCGTGCTCACGTGTTCATCCGCCGGCTACGCCGTTGTTGGCTTGGTGGGTGAAGAACGGCAACAGGAGCAGCGATTGATGTTGGTGGCGGCCGCCTTGGCCATCGTTCTGATGGTGTTGGGTTCGTTGTTTGATGGGCCGAATGTCGAACACCAACGTTTTGCGACGGAACTGATCTTTGCGGCTGCAGATGTATTTGGTGCCATGGTCGGGGCTGCGGTTGCCATCCTCCTTTTTGCAGTGGTCCTTGCGTTCTATGAATCTCAACAGCCAGCTCCCAAGCGGCTCGATCCGCCAACCCAAGAGCAACTGAACCAGGCGAGTCAAATCATCGCCCAGCACATTGGAGGTGAATCCGAAGATGAGTGATGACTCCCCGATGCGTTCCCTCGTTCGGCTGGGTGCCTTTGCCGTTCTGCCCTCAATGGCTGTCCTGCTGCTGGTCTGGTGGGTCTCTGTCGATTCAACGGAAGGAACGCTTGTTCGGTTCTCCAATGCACTCCTTACCTCCTTCACTTTTGTCTCGTTCATCCTTTTGATGACCCTCTTTGTCTACGGGGATGCTCGCAAGCGTCCGATTGCACCGTTGCTGGGCATGGTCCTGAGCGTCCTCATCGGTGCTGGGATTACCGTTTATTTCCTATCACAAGGTGAACTCTTGATGGAAGACAACGGTTCTGTTCGTGCTCAAGGCCTTTCCAATTTGATTCGTTTAGGGACCACGCTCATCGGCGTTGGCCTTGGTGCAATGGTTGTGGCAGGTACGCTGTTCGCCAGTTTGATGAATACACCCCCTCGTAGAATTCAATTCGAAGAGGAATGATGTACGGCAAAACGCCTGCCGTTGATTTCATAAGGGGGTGGTCGGTGGCCAAGTCGTTCGGGTGAGCGCATGTCCAAAGGTACACCGTCCATGGGTAAGCGACAAAAGACCACCCACATTCGTTGCCGACGCTGCGGGCGCAACGCTTACCACAAGCAGAAAAAGGTCTGCGCTTCCTGTGGCTATGGCGAAACCTCAAGGATTCGAAAATACAATTGGTCCAAGAAGACCCACCGCCCCAAGGCCTGAAGCATTCTCATCGCAACGATAAGAAGCAACCTGAGTTTGGTTTGAACGAGGCGAACGCATGTGCGGCATTCTCGGGATTGTTGGCCAACACGGCTCCCATGTGAATCAGTTGCTCTATGACGGCTTGACCGTGCTTCAACACCGTGGTCAAGACGCTGCTGGAATCTTGACCGATACCGAAGGGAATTTCCGTCTTCGAAAATCAAACGGCCTCGTTTCTGATGTGTTTTTCAAGCGCCACATGCTTCGCCTCGAGGGCAATGTTGGCCTCGGACATGTTCGTTATCCGACAGCGGGTTCTTCCTCAAGAGCCGAAGCCCAGCCCTTCTACGTGAACTCGCCCTACGGCATCGCCCTGGCGCACAATGGGAATTTGACCAACGCTGAGGAACTCGGAATGTACCTTCGGGACGAGTGCATGCGCCATATCAACACCACCAGCGATTCCGAACTCCTTCTCAACGCCCTCGCTGTTGAACTTGGCGAGCGCTCGTCTTCCCTTCGCATCCAAGGCGACCCTCACATCAATATTGAGACCATTTTTGGTGCCGTATCTGCGGTCAACGATCGTGTTCATGGAGGCTATGCTTGCGTATCAGTCATTTCCGGCTATGGATTGCTCGCATTCAGGGACCCGAATGGTATCAGGCCGCTGGTCTTTGGTAAGCGAGAGGTCGAAGGTGAAAGCGAATACATCGTCGCCAGTGAAAGCGTGGCCATCACCGCTTTGGGTTTTGAAATTGTTCGGGATGTTGCCCCCGGCGAGGCGCTTTTCATCAGTTCCTCGGGCCACTTGTTTTCTCGCCAATGCACGCCACCCGCAAGTTATTCGCCTTGTATTTTTGAGCACGTGTACTTCGCAAGGCCTGACTCGGTCATCGACGGCATGTCCGTATACCAATCTCGCTTGAATCAAGGGCAACGGCTGGCCGAGCGGTTGCTTGAATCCTGGCCCGACCACGACATCGATGTGGTCATACCCATTCCTGACTCTGGACGGATTGCTGCCCTCCAAATGGCCAAAGCCCTCAACCTTCCCTATCGTGAAGGCTTTGTGAAAAACCGATACGTAGGACGGACGTTCATCATGCCTGGCCAAGCCTTGCGGGAGAAATCTGTTCGCCGAAAGCTCAACGCCATTGAGCACGAATTCCGAGGAAAGAATGTGTTATTGGTGGACGATTCAATCGTGCGAGGCACCACCAGTGCCCAAATCATTGAGATGGCACGAGATGTCGGCGCAGCCAAGGTATACTTCGCCTCAGCAGCCCCTCCAGTCCGCCACCCCAACGTCTACGGCATCGACATGCCTGCCGTGAAGGAATTTATCGCCAACGGCCGCACCATCGAGGAAATCAATGCGACGATTGGGAGCGACCGATTGTTCTATCAAACGTTGGACGATTTGATCGAAGTCACTCAACAACCCAGTTCGAGTGTCGTTCAGTTTGACACCAGCTGCTTCAACGGTGAATACGTCACGGGTGATATAGGTCCCGATTACCTGCAAAAATTAGAGGATGCCCGAAACGATGCTGCCAAGGGACGGACCCATGTTGATGACGCGGTCATCGACCTTCACAACGATGATGTTTGATGTTCCCGAACAGGAGAGGCGAGCACTTTTGAACATCGTCCACCACCTCTTGCCATGGTCTTGACTCGCCATGTCCACGCTTTGGTCAGACCTGAAAGCAAAGTCAAGCACCTTTGCCTTCACGCAGAAGAGGATTTGGTAGCCTGGGCCGAATCCAACCAAACGATTTCCTTGGGTCGTCTACAGGAGACGGGCATCGCCGTCATGTCTCAATTCTCAGTGCCTCATCGAGTGAGTTTCATGCTCTTCCATCGGGTGCATTTGGTGGTTGGGGATGAGATTGGTTCCATTTCGTTCTACGATCATGAAGGCAATTTGCTGGAATCCCAGGAGTTGGACGGAGGTGTCCAATCATGCGAGCCAATTGGTTTGAAATTGGCTGTCATCAGCGGCATGGGTTCGGCCCACTTGGTTCAATTTGAACGACCAGCGCAGAACCTTTCAGAACATTTTGGATTGGGCGATGTTCTTCAGATGGTGGTATCAAAGGACACCATTTACGTGGCTCAGCAAGACGGTTCCGTCCTGGCCATGAACGAGTCTGGCGTTCATTGGAGGCGACCTGCTCGTGGGCATCACGGTGAACGAATTACCGGCATAGGCGTTACTCGAAAGGGTTCGCTCTTCTTGACCCGTGAGGGCCACGCCTTGGTGGCCGGAGAAGAAGAAGCCATTGAATTCGAAATGTGGGTAAATGGCTCCTTGTCAGTACGCAAGGACCTACGTACGCGGTTGCTTACTTCTTCTCCATCGAACCTCGGGGCGGTCCTTGGATTTGATGATGGGACGGTCCACCTGCTTCGCGAAGATGGAGAGATGGAGGAGGTCTTATCGACAGGCTATCCTGTGTTTTCGTGTTTTGAACATCAATCCAGCGTGGTGGCAAGCTCCTGGTTCTACATTCACGGACTGAGCGATGAACGTGCATGGAAGGTTGAGCACCAGGGCATGCCTTCCATGCTTTGCGGTCATCCCAAACAGGGTGTTGTTCTCTTCGCCGGCGACGATCAAAACGATTACACTGAGCCTGAACCCATCGGTTGTATTGACCTCAAGGGAGAGGTTGTGGAAACGGATACGGCTGAATTGACGGGATGGTTCCAAAATGCAAACCAAGGTGTTGCTTTGACGGCCGAGCAACTCTACAGCGAGGGCGACAATGACGTATTGATGCACTTAACCGAGGATGAACGTGCCTCCTATGGCGAAGATGTAGCAACTGACCAACAAACCAATTCCTTGCTTGCAGCAATGGGTACGGTTGAACCCCCCTCCCAATCAACTGGGGCCATGCTGGATGAAGAGGATTTGATGGGCGCTCTCAACAGTACGGAGGAATTGAGTGTTGAAGAAACCGGCTTACTGCTCGACGCTCTTTCTGCTGCTGTGGATGAAGTGCATCCTCCAAGGGCCATTGCAGGTGATGACCAACGCCATCAAAGCGAAGATGACGGCACATGCTTGGTCTTGCTTGACGGACGTGGCTCCTACGACCCGCAGGGGCAAATCGTACAGTGGTCATGGCTTGATGGGCGCGGCCAGGAACTCTCGAATACACCCCAACTCAAACTACGGTTGCCGGTTGGGCGGCATGCCTTTGAGTTACGAGTCGTCGACCGGCAGGGTTCGTGGACCACGGATTCATTGGTTGTTCATGTGGAGGATGGCTCAACCTCATGAAGGAGTCCATGCTCCCAAGTGGCATGGCCATGACGGAACCATGGATTGAGCATTTTTTCGTCGGCCCACTTCAAATGCGGTGTTCGGTGGTCACCGACCGAAGCAATGGCGATACCATCATTGTCGATGGGGGCGATGAACCTCAGCGCATCATCGATTGGATTGACCGCTACGAAGGGCCAGGGCCGAATTGGACCACAGGTCCAGAAACGCACGCCTTGGCCGTCGAACAAAACCTGCCCCCTCGTCGGGTCGTTGCTCTCGTCAACACGCATGCCCATTTTGACCACAGCGGTTTCATTCCCGTCCTTCGGGAGCACTACGGTGTTGCGTGGTACCTTCATCCCGATGACACGTTTTTGCAAACGCTCGCACAGGCATCTGGGCGCCGATACGGCCTCCACTTGCCAGAACCCGCGGTGGCAGACCATCCACTCAATGCACAGGAGACGCACACCTTTGGAAGCATCGAACTTCGTGTTCTCCATACGCCCGGACACACCCTTGGAGGTTGTTGCCTTTTGCTCCCGGTTGACGGTGGCCCAGACCATGTTTTCGTCGGGGATACCTTGTTTGCAGGGTCAGTTGGACGAACAGATATTGCAAATTCGGGTGGCGATTTTGATTTGCTTGCCAATTCCATTCACACGCAACTTTGGCCTCTGGACGAGACGACGATTGTCCACCCCGGGCATGGCCCCCTAACGACCATCGGCCATGAAAAGCGGACGAACCCGTTTGTTGGTGAGCCCGCAGGTGAGGGCGGAACCTTTGGATTTGGCAAGTACGCCTGATCATCCCATCATGCCTTTCAGGCTCTCGTGGAGCACGGGCAAGGCTTCTTCCCACGTCGCTACGATGCCGTAGTCAGCGTGTTGGAAAATTGGAGCGTCGGCGTCTTTGTTGATGGCTACGATGTACTTTGAGGAGCGCATACCGGCCAAATGCTGGATGGCTCCAGAAATTCCTACAGCGATGTAGAGGTTCGGATTGACCGTTTTGCCGGTTTGACCTACTTGCATTGAGTGGGGAATGGCCTCCCACGTGTCAACGGCTGCTCGGGAGGCGCCAACGGCGGCCCCGATGGTATCGGCAATGGCTTCGAGGTGAGAGAAGTTGTCGGGTGAACCCATGCCTCGTCCACCGGAAATGATGATGTTGGCTTCGGACACGTCCAAGCGCTCAGATGCACGAGCCATGAACTCTTGAACAGATGTGGCAACATCCCCATCGGTGGCTACGACGCTGGCGTCAGTGGCGCCACCCGTTGCGGCTTCAAAGACGTTTGAGCGCACCGACACGACAACGGGACCGGTGGCCGATACGGTCTGCATGGCCTTTCCGCTGTAAACGGGAGAGGTGATGTTGTTGCCATCGATGGCGATGGCGTCTTGCACGACTGAAAGACCACGTCGTGCGGCGAGGCGTGCAGCCAGGTCCTTTGATTGAGGGCTGGCACCGGTGATGACCGTTCCATGGGGCGCGACGGCGTCGAGCGCAGCCGCCCATCCACTGGCGTCGTAATGGGAAAAGGCACCCGACTTGGCAGCGATGATGCTATCTGCGCCCATGCCAGCTGCGCCGTCAGCCTGCGAGGCGTCGGTGCACGGGACGACAATGGTGGGGTGGCCACCCAGAGCGATGGCAGCACTCACGAGTTCTGCGGTGCTGGCGTGGACGGCGTTGTTGCTCATTTCTGCGATAACGATGGTTTGTGTCATGTTTTCACCTCAAAGTACGTTGGCTTCATCTCGAAGCAATTTGGCCACTTCCGCAGCGGCTGCGCCACCCTCGTAGCTCTTTCCAGCAGGTTTTGCTGGAGGAAGTGCGTGGGATACAACGGAAACTGAGGAGGTTGGAGCCTCTATAGAACGGACATCAACACTTGCTTTCTTGGCTTGCATGATGCCTTTCACATTGGGTTTTCGAACTTTGAAACCCCCTTTGTCGCAAGAGACGACCGCAGGAAGTGGAACGCTAACCTTTGCGTTGCCTCCACCGCTTGGTGTGGTCACCGAAAGACCACCATCAAACGTGGCACCAACGATGTTGGACACCGATGCCCAACCCATGCGCTCGGCAACACCCGGGCCCGTTGAGCCTGCGCCGGTGTCGGCTGCGGACTTCCCGCAGTAGACAACTTCGCCACCGAGGTCATTGACGGCCTGTGAAATGAGGGTTTGCAAGGCATTGGAATCCATTTCGCCATCGGCGTCAATACGGACAATGTTGTCGACACCAATGGCTTTGGCGTCCTTGAGAATCTTCTCTGCACCTGGTCCGCCAACGGTCAACGCAGTGACTTCACCGCCTGAGGCTTCTCGGTGTTGGAGCGCCGTTTCAACAGCGAACTCGTCGTATGGGCTCATGACCATCTTGACCGACGAGAGGTCAACCCGGTCGCCACTGACCACAATCTTGGCGTTGGTGTCTGGAACTTGTTTAACGAGGACGATGATGTTGGGCATGTGAATCAACCTGAATACTTGATGAAACGCACCCGAAGTCCATTCATGAACCTTGCCACGGTGCCACATGGGCGCATTCCACAGGAGGAAGAATTTTTGCGGACTGGTTAGTATTATGAACCGTCGTATCTGGGGGAAAATTCCATGTCGCCACCGAGGAAAGTTGATGTTGACCCAGACGAGCAAATTGTCCTTCGCGAATGGCGTGAGTTGATCGTTGAAAATTACGAAAAAGACATTGCTCGATTGGAAGGTATGGAAGAGAGCGTTCACGGTTTTCATGTCGAACATGCACTCATGGATCAGAAAGACACGCTCCGTCGCTTCTTCCATGAGAATCCAACCCGGGCATTGGAATTGGGCTCGAGGATCATGCGGGAACAATTTGACAACCACAACATTCCAACTCGCCCTGTCCTTCGGGTGATTGGCCTTTCCGAGAACTACCTCAACCGCGTTGATGAGTTGAGGATGCGTGACCGGAACGATTTGGTTTGCCTCGACGTCAAAATCAACGAGGTCTCTCATCCTTATGGTTGGCTCAAGACGGCCGTCTACGAGTGCATGGACTGCGAGACGCGCGTTGAGGTGGCTCAACGCCGGGCGAGGGAACGTGAAAGTCCGTCGCTGTGTCGCACCTGCCTCCAGCAACTGATGGAAAACTACCAGAAAACTGACATTCCGAAGAGGTTCATTCGCCCAGACAGCGAGTTCTTGATGGTCGTTGAGGAATGCAAATACGAGGATGTTCAAGACATCAGCATGAGCCAAATCACCTACAACGGCGAACATCACCTCATCAACTGCTCGACCCGGAACCAAATTCTCGGAACGCTCACCGACGACCTCGTTGACCAACTCCGCCCATCGACGTACATGCGAATCAACGGCATCGTGAGGGTTCAACCGGTGCCTGATCGAACCTTCTCCAAGGACACCCGTCGTCTTCTTTCCATTGACATTCTCAGTGTAGAGGAACTGCACATTGAGGAATAAACTCAACCTTGCATGAGCGCCGTGACCTTGTCAAGCGTTTCTGGGTGAGCCTCAAAGTGTGCAGCCAGGCCTTCAAGACCTTTGGCCAAACCGTCAGCAACGCCCATTTTCGCATCAAAGGGGTGGAGTGTGCCGTCCATGATGGCGTTTCTGAAATCATCCAAACTTGTCCACGTACTTGGCTCACCAAACTTTGGGTTGGGCGTGACGTTGATGACGCCGTTTTCTGGAAACACAATATGTTCAGCAAGTTCGTAGACGGGTGAGTTCGGGTCGTCAGGTGAAATGTATGCGCTTTTCATCTTCTTGCGAAGCTGTTCGGGTGTGTCATGGAGCAGAAGAGCGCCACCAGGGTCGGATTTTGACATTTTGTGGTCAAAGGACTCCATTCTAGCTCCGGAGGCTTTGAGCGACGAGATGATGGAGGTGTGGAGGCACGTCGCCTTTTGCCAACCGTATTTTGAGGCCACATCTCGCATAAACATGTGCGCTTTACGCTGGTCCATTCCCCCGATGGCGATGTCAATGTCCATCTCGAAGATGTCGGCGGCTTGCATGGCCGGGTAGTAAAACTTGGAGAGGTCGTGGTCCGAAGAGGCCTCGTCCCGGCCCATGATGGTGAATGTCTTCCTGACCATGGCCAAGGTTGCGCCCTTGGAACAGCGCAGAACTCTGGCCCAGTAATCGCTGGATTCCATCAACTCCGATGCCCACTTGAATTGCAGTTGGCCAGGCCCGGTACCTTCTGGTGGGTGATTGAGAAGGGCTCGGAAGGTTTCTTGCATGTAGACACCGGTCGTTTGGATGGCTTCCATATCACCGTTGAACTTGTCGTTGACCCAAGCGTGCCAGTCCGCCAAGAAGACCATCACGTTGGCATTGGCGTCGAGCATTCGACGCAACTGGAGGGCCAGCACCTTCCATCCGATGTGGGCTTTCCCACTCGGCTCAAAGCCGACATAGCATCGGAGAACATCATCACCGCTGTGGGAAGTGCCGTTTTGGAGGGCGTCAATGAGGTGTTCGACACCCACAACTTCCTCGACGTCACCCACCATCAAATGGAGCCGTTCCAAGGCCGATTCATCCAGCGAGGCATACCCGTCTTTGGATTCCAGCAAGGCAGGAATGTCTTGCTTGGTGGCCATCCAATCCCCTCAAAACAACTTGTCAAGTTTCTTCACTTGCGTCTCAGAAGGTGGAGTGCCTGCCTCGATCATGGCCTCAAGTTTTGCAATCAACTCATTTGCTTGGTCGATTGTATCTTGGTCGAGATTTTTCATGAGTTCCATGGACTTGTGCGCCATCTTGATGGCTGACTTGGCCTTGGAGAATTTCTTTGCCTCCTCCTTGGCTTTGTCGCCGCGCTGCTTGGCGTTGTAGCCCGTGGCTTCATCGAGGAAGCCAGACCAGCGCTTACGGGATTCCATGGCTTTGGTTGGACCTTCTTCGCTGTCAAGGAATTCGGCGAGGTCGCCTCCTTTGAGTTGGACAACGTCAACTGCGAGTTTACCACTCTCGTCGTAGGAGCCCTGAACGCTGGTCAACAAGCCGTAGGAGCCCGTGAAGACGCCTTCAGCGTCAACGTTGATGTTCTCAAAGTAATTGGTCGCTAATTTGGCAAGACCGGCGTTTCCACCCATTGATTTAATCAGGCCACGCTTAACAGCAAATCGCTCCATGTGTTGCGCAACGGTCAGCGTCTCATAAGACCACCGTCCGAACCGCTTGTTTGTGGCCATCCTATGGGAGATGTTTTGATACAAGCGATGGTCGCCATTCCATGCGAAGACAGACTTGGCTGGCGGTTGGGCTTCTTTTGGTCCTGATGGCGCCGCTGGCTTCGGCCGATCTCGTGAGTCGGATTGAGTTGGAAGATGCAGGTGCACTTGGCGAGAGCGACCTCGGCATCAAGGTGGGTGCGGTCTCACCGGACGGCCAAGATATTCTCGTCGGTGGCATGAACGGTTTTGCTCGTCTTCTTTCAGCCGATGATGCGGGTAATCGGGCCTTGGATGTTGAATTGGTGACCGGCAGAAATTCCACGGTGCAGGACATCGCATGGCACCCCCGTGGCAACACGGCGATTTTGGTGGGTGACGAAGGCATGGCCATGCGATACGATACCTACGATCACAGCATCACCTACGTGAACGGGACCTTCTCTGTTCTTGGCCACGATTTGACATCGGTCGTTTGGCGTCCCGGTGGCGATTTTGCCTACGTTGCTTCCTCCCAGGGGAAGGTCTGGAAATTTGCCGAACACACCGGTTTTGAGCTCCTTGAGAACACCGGCGAGAGCAGGGTCACCGGGCTTTCCTGTCATCGGAATTACAACGTCTGTTTCATGTCGACGGTGGATGAGGGTTTGGCCGTCATCGATGAGGGCCACGCCTTGGGATGGTTGACGCAAACGGCTGCCTTGACGTGGGTCGGTGTGGATTGCGCAAGTTCAGTCCTCAATGAATGCGTGGGTTTTGCCAGCGGACTTGAGACCAAAGTCATCCGAATCAACACCCTCGATGCTCGTCAATCAACCGTGGAGTCCGGCGATCCATGGGACCTTCCAACCGGTGATTTCGTCGATGTCTCTCGAGGCGATGACGGAACGAGTTTGATTCATCTCGCACCGCTCGGATTGGTTCGTTATACGCCACTGACCGGCGAGGCCTTCTCTGTCCTTCTTCCCGAAGACGCAGCGGCATGGGACCCTGTGATTGCGGGACGAGGTCTTCCGGTCGTTTGGGAGAACACACGGCACAGCGGGTTCATCATTACGGACTTTGGAAACATCATCAAATTCACGCCGGCAGTGGAAGAAGTGGAGATGAACATCATGGATGTGCTTGTTCTCGGCGCTGTCGCTGTTTCCGTTCCCGGCGTGATTCTCGGCCTCATCTACATGAACAGCCCTTGGATGCAACGAAAGTACCGTGAACTGCGCTTTGGGAAGAAATGACCCACTGCTTTCTATCAAGCGAGGGGACATGTTGATGAAGCACCCGCGGCGCAGACCAACTGAGGGTGCCCCATGGAGCCGTTTGAAGGACTCGATTTTTACGATGTTGAAAGCCTCCTGACCGAAGAAGAAATCATGGTCAGGGACATGGTTCGAGAATGGGTTGACGAAGCCGTCATTCCCAAGATTGAACAAGCCTGCGAGGAAGGCGTCTTTCTCGATGAGTGGCGTGTCGCTTTGGGCGAGATGGGCGTGCTCGGTGCGCCCTTGAAAGGCTACGGTTGCCCGGGTCTCTCCTACGTCGCCTACGGTTTGATTTGCCAAGAATTGGAGCGAGGCGACAGTGGCCTTCGCTCCTTTGCTTCCGTGCAGGGTTCGCTTGCCATGTACCCCATCTGGGATTTTGGCTCAGAAGAGCAGAAAGAGAAATACCTTCCAAAAATGGCCTCCGGTGAATGGATTGGTTGTTTTGGCTTGACCGAGCCCGATTACGGCTCCAACCCCGGCGACATGGTCACCAAGGCTGAAGACAAAGGCGACCACTACCTCCTCAACGGAGCGAAAATGTGGATCACCAACGGCACCATCGCCGACATCGCCGTGGTGTGGGCCAAACTTGACGGGGTTATCCGCGGGTTCATCGTCGAGAAAGACGACGAGGGCTTCTCTGCTCCAGAGATGAAAGGCAAGCACTCCCTCAAAGCCAGTGTAACGAGCGAATTGGTCTTTCAAGACTGCAAGATTCCCAAGGACCGCATGCTGCCCGGTGTGAAGGGTCTTCGCGGACCGTTCTCCTGCTTGAACAACGCCCGATACGGCATCTCATGGGGCGCTTTGGGTTCCGCCATGGCCTGTTTCCACAGCGCCAAAACCTACGCCTTGTCTCGTATCCAATTCGACCATCCCATCGCATCCTACCAACTGGTTCAAAACAAGCTGGCATGGATGCTGCGTGAAATCACCAAGGGGCAACTCTTGGCCTACCACTTGGGCAAGAAGAAGGACGACGGCACGTGGTTCCCCGAACAAATCTCGCTGGCCAAGATGAACAATGTTGACATCGCTTTGGAAATCGCTCGGGTGGCCCGTGATATCCACGGAGCGAACGGTATTCTTGATGAGTACCCCATCATGCGTCACATGGCCAATCTTGAGTCGGTGAAAACTTACGAAGGCACTCACGACATCCACAATCTGATTTTGGGCCGATACATCACGGGCATCCAGGCCTTCACACGAAACGCTTGATTCTACAGATCCGATGTTCTGTGTGGGTCATGCCCATTTTTCCCATCGTGTCCGTGAATGGGCTCTTCTGTACCACCACTCCCCGCTGCCCTGAGGCCATTCCAGCCACTCGTAGCCGTCATCTTTGACCATGCCAATCTCCGTGATGGCGGGCGCGCTTGGTGTCTGCTGGGGTGGAGACGCAGGAGCTGCCGGCGAAGAATCAGGAGCGGTCATGGCTAATTTTTCGTTGAGCAACTGCGTGCGGTCCTCGGTATCGATGGCGCCGGCGAGCCCGAAGTAGGCATCGTTGTGGGCAATTCGGTTCAACTGCTCGGGCGTTGAGCCCAACAGGTCATCAATCAGGGTCATGAGTTTCTCTCGGGTCTGCTTCTTGATCTCGTTGTTCGTGTAGCGTGCCGTCAGGTCACCACGCAACTGTTCAAGTTCGTCAGCCAATTCCTGTGGATTGGCGTGGTAAGCTTGGGTCAGAGATTGCAGATAGGTCAACTCGTTTTCTTCTTCCTTGGTTAACTTGGAGTTGTTGCGAAGCACTTGTACCCAGCGGAAGGTCTCTGGAAGCAAAGCCGCCACCGCATTGGTTTGAAGAAGGCCGAACAGCGCAATCAAAATCGCACCGATGCCAACCGTTGTGGTGACGGGGTCCCTCTCTCCTGAAAAGAAGGAATCCAAGAAAGAGGATGAGCCATCATCCTGAACTGAAACTTCCTCTGCACAACCCGAAGAGTCCACGCTAACATTTGCAGGGGTCTCGGGACAAAGGTCGTTGAGGTTCGAGACACCGTCGTTGTCGCCGTCCAGCACGCTGAGTTGACCCTCGCTGCACCCGTCAGCATTCACGGTCTCCTCCGGGTCGGTGAGGGGGCAATCGTCGTCGTCGTTGAGCACTCCGTCCCCGTCATCATCGTCGAGACAGCCATCGCCGTTCTCGTCAGCGACTGAGGCGTTCTCGTTGGGGCATTGGTCGTTCGCGTCAGCCACGCCGTCGCCGTCCGAATCGGTGACCACCAGGCATCCAGTGGCGTCCACAACGGCGCCCGGCTCCGTGTCAAGACACTGGTCGGCGTTGTCACCGACTCCATCGCCGTCGCTGTCGCCACTCTCGTTGGCATCGTTGGGGAAGACATCGGCGTTATCGCCAACGCCGTCGCCGTCGCTGTCCATGGTTTCCGAAGCGTCGTTGGGGAAGGCGTCCGAGTTATCGCCGACCCCGTCCCCATCGGTGTCGTGGGTTTCCGAAGCATCATTCGGGAAAGCGTCAGAGTTGTCCCCCATGCCGTCCCCGTCAGAATCGAGTTGCTCAAATGCGTTCAAGGGGAAGGCATCGGCGTTGTCCCCCACGCCGTCGCCGTCGGTGTCATGGGTTTCCGAAGCGTCGTTAGGGAAGGCATCAGCGTTGTCGCCGACCCCGTCGCCATCGGAATCGTATTGCTCAAATCCGTTGTTTGGGAAGGCGTCGGCATTGTCACCGACCCCGTCGTCGTCCGAGTCAGCGGTTTCTGTTGGGTCGTTGGGAAAGGCATCGGCGTTGTCGCCCACGCCGTCGCTGTCGCTGTCCATCCATTCGTTGGCGTCGTTGGGAAAAGCGTCGCCAGCGTTGCTGTAGCCGTCGCCGTCGTCATCGGGACAGCCGACCCGGTCTTGGGTTGATGTTCCTGCATCGTTGGGACAGTCGTCGTCAGCGTTGGCCACGCCATCGCCGTCGAGGTCGTTCTGGTCGATGAATTCGAAGGAAGGCGCCAACGTGTGTTCATCGCCGTTCTCATCGATGAGTGAGACGGTGACCACGCCGGGTGAGGCGACCAC